>JAHFFF010000041.1 GCA_023248095.1 Candidatus Omnitrophota bacterium
GAGGCCGTGGAACAACATCTCGATCCCCAACAGAATGAATACGGTGAGGAAGCCCACGCGGAGTACCGGATTGGGAAGGCGTACCAGCAGCTTGGATCCTATTAGGGCGCCCAGCGTGGTTCCCAAAACAACAGGGGCGATCAGGTTCGGATTGATCAAGCCTGCCTCCAGGTAGATATTGGCACCCGCCAAGGCCATGACACCGACGATCAAGTTACTGGTCGTCAAGGAAACCTTGGGCGGCAACCCGATGACCGAATCGGCGACGAGCACGGTTAAGGCGCTTCCCCCAATCCCCAGCAGCCCTGAGGCCATGCCGGCCACACACGTGAGCCCCCCCGCAAGTGTGGCACGACTCCCCTTATAGGCAATCGTCCTTCCCTCCGCATAATCGTAGTAACTCCCTTCCAACCCTAACCGCCTGGAAATTGCATCCTGTCGGACGACCGGCTTCCATTCCCGCTTCCTGCGCATCCAAAGCACACCGCTGAAGACGAGAAGGGTTGAACCGTAGAGGAGAAACAGAAGCCGTTGTTGCGACACGACAGCGGCCAAGGCTCCTGTGAGCGCGCCGATCACGGCAAATACCTCCAGGAATGCGCTCGCCTTGAGGCTGGGCATGTGCCGACGGACGTAACCGGAGGCAGCGGCGGTTGAAACGGCGACCGCGGAAAGATTTCCGATGGCAATGGCCTGCTTGATATCGATGCTCAGGAAGGTTAGGACGGGCACCAGCACAACTCCCCCGCCCATTCCGCTGAGCGCACCCACCATTCCGGCCAGAACTGAGATGATGAAGAGGAAACCGAATGACATGGGTTTATGGGATCAGCACGATGTTGCCGTAGGCGGGCGGAGTCATGACAGCCCGATGCGCCTGCGCTGCCTCGGCCAGAGGGAACTCCTTGCCAACCACGGGGCGCAAAACGCCTGCAGCCAGAAGCACCCCCATCTGCGCATGAATCTGCTGGAACTCTTCCGACGGAGTGTTCTTGAGAACCATCCCCAGGATGGCCGCATCCCGCTGCATCGCATCCCGCGGGTCGATCTCGACCGCCCCGCGGCTTCCGATGACCACGATCCGCCCGAATGGCGCCAGGATCTTCAGATCGGAGGCGAGGTTCTGATTGGCCAGCAGCTCCAGGATGACATCCACACCTCGGCCCTCCGTCAGCTTCATCATCTTTTCTAAGTGTTCAGGCTCGCTGTGATCAAGCACGTGGTCCGCCCCTTGCTCTTTGACCAGCTGCCTCCCCCGCTCCGAACCGGCCGTACCGATAACCGTCAGCTTCGCATGGCGGGCCAACTGCACCGCAGCTGATCCTACCCCTCCGCTGGCGCCGTGAATCAAAACCGTCTCTCCTGGCTGGAGTTTTGCCTTTTGAAACAGCGCGCGATAGGCGGTCCCATAGGGAATCGCGATGCAAGCACCTTGAGCGAATGAGGCGTTGTCCGGAAGCGGCTGGACCTGCACCTCATCGAAGAGTGATTGCTCCGCGTAGGAGCCGGTCACGGAACGGCCCCCATAAACCCTTTGCCCGACTGAAATGCGCTTGACCCCCGCGCCCACCGCTTCGACAATTCCCGCTCCGTCGGCCCCGGGGGTATAGGGCACCTCCGGCGAGTAACCATACATTCCTGCGCGAACGTACGTATCCACAGGGTTCACACCCGCCGCCATCACCCGCACCAGCACCTGGCCTGGCCCTGGCTTAGGCGGCTCGGCCTCCTCCAGCCTCATCACCTCCGGCGGCCCTGTTTGATGCACCCGAATCCTCTTCATCTCACCAGCCGCCTCCCCCGCCCCCGCCACCACCGCCGCCGGAGGAGCCACCTCCCCCGCCACCAGAGCTGGAGCCGGGTGCCGTCGAAGAGGAAGCGACCGCGCTAGCCAACGAGCTGCCCAGCCCTGAAGCGAAACCACCCGCGTTGAACGAATCCCACGAAGAACCGGTGTACCAGACCGGCTGGTACGCAGATCCTCCCGCTTCAGCGCGTGACAGCAGATCGGAAAACTGCTTCGCCCACGCCTGTTCTACATCCAGGGCCAACGCATACGGCAGATATTTCTCAAACAACTCCGGCGTCTTACTGGCCGGGTACAATACGTTCATGCGCTCTTTCTCGACGGCAGACAGGAACATCTTGAATCCCTCGATCTTGTCCATCAGCGCCCGGCCCACCGGCGTCCGGGCCTTGAGCAGATGATAGAAAAGGACATTGATGAATGCCAATCCGACCAGCACTATGCTGGTATAGAAGCCGAGCGATGCAAAAAGCACCGTGCATCCGAATATCTCTCCGAACAGAAACGGAATCGAGAATAAGGTCAGGAGCAAGGCCCTGCCCCCCTTCATCAGCGCCCTCAATCCATGCTGGGCGATGGCGCCCTGCCAGGCTAAGGCAGCCTGTTTGAGCAAGAGGGTAACGCCGATCGTCCAGACGGACAGCCAAAGCGACATAAACACGGCGATATCTCCTTTGTTTATGATTCCGGCTGCAAGGGAGAAGGCGATCACCGCCGACAATGCCAGACCGACTGCGAAATACCTCCAGTTGGTGACGAAATACTTTTTCTCCGCTCCCGCTCGGAGCGATCGCTTGACTGCCTCGATCGCAGCCGAGATCCGGGTGTGATTCTCCTGCTTGAGCTCAATCATCTTTCGCGGATCCAGGAGTGTTTTAGCGATCTCTTTCTCTTCCGGCGCCAAATCGGCACCGGCCTGATCCTTCGTGAGGGTGTAGGTGCCGTCCCGATCGCGGATCGACAGAAACCTTTTCACCGCCATCTGGATCAGCGCCGCCGCAAACGTCTTATGATCGAATCCCATCTTCGCGATGTAACGGACGGTGGCCGGTGAAAGCCCATCAGGCGGTTCATACAGCGGCATGATGCTTCCCTTGGCCGGGTCGCGCCCGACCATCGCCCAGACGATCAGGTAATAACCAAGAACGATGAGCAGCCCCAGCCCTCCGATGATCAGGCTGAGATTGTCCCGGAGCAGATACTCGGCCTGCTGCGCCTGGGTCGGCCCCCGCACAATCCCCTTCGGCCAGCCGACCACAACGGTCAGTCCTTCCTTGGGCTGCAATAGTCCCGTCGTGGAAAAGTGAACCGTTCCATCCATGTCGACGGAGGTCCGGAATCCCTTCCCCTTGGATCCCTGCCGGCCGGTGTAGCCATCGAGCCTTAGGTCCTCTCTTGAGACGATCTTCGGAAGGGTGATGGTCGCCCAGGCCTGGTCGATCGGGAAGGCCCAGCCGTTGCCGGTGACATTCCAGTACAGCTCGTCGTGGTCTTTGAAGAACCCCAGTTGGCGATTGGTCGTGTAGGTGAGGGTGTAGGTGTAATCCCCGGGTGGCAGAAGGGAATCCTTCTGCCCGATGTAGACCCGCTTGCCGTTGAGGAGATCGCTGAAATGGTAGTCGTCCGGTTGACCATCCCGGAGGACCTCTCTCACAGAGAAATCGACCACGTAACGATTCCCAAGAGGGTCTTTATACGTCGTGGGGAAATCCCTGAAGATGCCGTGGCGGATCGCATCCCCCTCGCTGTGCACGAGGAGGGTCTCGCGGACCGTCATGGTGGCATCCTCGTGCACCGTGATCTGGCTGTCGAAAGCCAGGATTCGCTCAGCAGCAAAGACGGGGGTGTGGAAGAGCGTGGCGAGGAGAAATCCGATCAGCGAAATCTTGAGCTTCACCGGAGGCTTAACCTCTATTCCCTCCATTTGATGGAGCAGCCGACCGCCGGCTTCTGATCCGGATTGACGGGGCGCCCAGCCAACACGTCATCGATCGCGGCACGCAGATCCTTCCCCGTCACCGGCCGGTTGCTGCCCGGTCGGCTGTCGTCAAACTGCCCGCGATAGACCAATCGCCGCTGAGAATCGAAAACGAACGGATCCGGCGTGCAGACAGCGGTGTAGGCCTTCGCCACCTGCTGCGTCTCATCGAATAAAACGGGAAAGGTGAATTTTTCCTGAAGGGCCATCTCTTTTAAGCTTTCCGGTGCGTCCTCCGGGTAGGCGTCCGGATCGTTGGAGCTGATGCCGACGACGGCCACGCTCTTGCCGGCGTAGGCCCGGGCAAGCTGGGCAAGCCCCCCCTTCACATGCTGCACGTACGGGCAGTGCCGGCAGAGGAAGATCACCACGAGCACCTGTTTGTCCTTGAAATCATTCCGCGAGACAACCTTGCCGGTAACGACATCCTTGAGTTGGAAATCGGGCGCCGGCGAACCGAGCGGAAGCCTCTCGTACGGTTGAGACATTCTGGCAGCGCTGAGGGAGGAGCTGCATGGCAGGAGAATCGCCGTGATCAGAAGAATGGCGAAGAAGCGGGGGTCCCAATTGCTGTGCTTAGTCGTATTTTTCATAGGAAATGTGCTCCTTTGGAAAACCCTGTTTCAGGGCAGCCTCTTGAGCTGCTTGGATCATCTCATTGAGTCCGCAGATGTAGATCCGCTTCCCGGCCGGGTCGGAGAAGAATTTTTCGATTTTCGTCTGGACGTAACCGGTTTCTCCCTTCCATGCGGCCGTCGGCCGGCTGATCGTGGGAATGTAGCAGAAGTTGGGATATCTCTTCTCCAGCTCCAGCCACTCGCTGTGGTAGGGAATCATGTCGGCGTAGCGGGTGCCGAAGAGAAGCCACACCTTCCTCTGCAGCCCGCGCGGCAGGAAGTATTGGATCATGCTCCGGAAAGGGGCGATGCCGGTTCCGGTGGCGACAAAGACGATGTCGAAATCGATCGGGTTCGGCAGGATGAATTTTCCGAAAGGGAGCTGCACGCGGAAGCGATCGCCCTGCTTGAGCGACCAGAACCAGTTGGTCACCGCCCCGCCCTGCACCAGCTTGACGATCAGCTCCAGGGCCTCCTTCCGGTCGGGAGAGGAGGCGATCGAGTAAGCCCGCCGGATGACCTTTCCGTCCTTCGGGCAGATCACCACGGCGAACTGGCCGGGGATAAACTCCGCTGTCCGGCCCGGCTCGAAGGAAAGCTCGAACTGACGGGTCTCGTTGCCGAAGTCGGTGATGGCGCTTAGGGTGACGTCGAAATATTGCGGCGCAATCTTCTCGGACATGAGGCGGGGGTCAGAAGGGCGAGCCGAAGGTGATATGAAAGCGGCTGCTGGAATCATCGTCTTCGCGGTTCAGGTTGACGCCGAAGTCGGCGCGGAGCACACCGTGAATCTCCCAGAAATGCACGACGTAGCGAAGGCCCATGCCGGCGCCGTAACCGAAGTCCCCCACGTCGGAGAACCTCCGGTAGGCCCGGCCGACATCGAAGAAGGCGGCGGTGGAGAGGCGCCGATGGAAAGTTCCTTTGAAGATCGGCAGGCGGGCCTCCACGTTGTTGATCATCTCGATCTCCCCGCCGACGAACTGGTCGTCCACATCCCGAGTGGACAGCCAGTCCCCGCGATGACCGCGGACGGTGCTGGCCCCTCCCACGAAGTACCGCTCGAAGAACGGCACCTCATCGGTGCTTCCGAAGTTTTCCATCCAGCCCAAGCGCAGATGCTCCACGAAGGTGAGATCCTCCCAGAGCGTTCCGGCGGCCCTCTCGCGGAAGGGTGTCGTGTAGGTGGCGAAGTCGGACTCGAGCCGGCCAAAGTTGTAATCGCCGCCCCATCCCCGCACAGCCAGCTCCCCGCTGAGCTTGGCCCGATGGCCGGTGGTGGCATAGTGCGGGTCGTCCCTCTTATCGTTCTGAAGCCCCAATCCCAGAGCGCCGACGTTGCTCAGGCCTGCGACATCCCGATAGGCCGGATCCGCATCGGGGCTCACGTTGAAGAGGCTGGTGTTGTCCAGCCGGTAGGTCGCCAAGAGATCGGTCGTCGGATTGAGCGCCCATCCGGCGCCAACCTCCCATCCCCAGCGATGGAGATCGTAATGGATGAGTCTCTGCTGTCCCACCCTCCCTCGGCCGGCAAGAAAGAGGGGGCTGTCGAAGAGATTCCGAACTTGAAGCCGAAGGGTGAGCTCCTGGGTATCGCTCGAGAGATCTCCCGATCCGCTCACCTTGGCTTTTCCGAAAGAGCTCTCAACCGCGGAGGTTTGCTGGACCGAACCGGCAGCGGGTTCTTGGGCTTGCGATGCGGCTGAGCCAGCTAGCCACACAAGACCGAAGATAAGCAAGATAAGGAGACGCTTCATTGGGAGATACTCATCGGGCCCTATTTTAGCGCACAACCCGTCGGGCTTCCTGCAATAAATGGGCAAGTTGGATCAACTCTTCCACCTGCATTTCCCCGCCGTGGGGCCCGTACCAGGTCATCTGAACTTCGTATCCGATCTTCTTGTACTGCGCGGAGGTCACGGCGTAGCCGAGGTAGCCGTTGGCGTAGCCCATCAGAACAGGTTGCAGCCCCTGTGCCGACAATTTTTCTTTTAGGCCATTGCCAAGGTCCGTCGTCATCTCCATTACAAGAGGGACGAAAACCGTACGGTTCAAGGCAACCAGATTGAGATAAACGGAGGAAGGGCGGATCAACCGTCCAAGGAGCGGGTGAAGGGGAACCGGCCCCAGATGGATGCGCGGCAGGGGCAAAGGGAATCGCCCTCCCCAAGCGGCCAGATCTCCCTTCGATTCCAGATGAGCCTGATTCACCAGCGCTGTGGTCCCTTCTGCCAAAACCTGCCCGAATCGATCCACTCGCTCTTCATTATTGGAGGGGCTGAGGACCGATCCGCGGGGCCTGAGGTCCCCTGCCGCCCCGTTCACGAACAGACAGACCACGCCGGGATAGGCCGCCTCAACCCGTTGCGTGAGCGCGCCAGGATAATCGGCGCTGAAGCGCATCTGCTTGGAGCTGAGTAGCGTCGGATGAGCGGCCGCGTTCACCACGATCGCCCGGGGCCGGCCCTCCAGAGACTCCACCAGGAAAACGCGCAGGCCCGCATCCACCGCCCCATCGGGGATCATCCGGTTCTCCACGAGCCCTTCCAGGAAATCCTCCCGCATCCCGATCCCCCACCGAACCGGCTGCTGTTGTTCAAGGGCCTGGCGCGCGGCCATGCTCATGCGGTCCATGACCATGGCTTCTATACGAGGACTGTAGCGGCCGAAAACGATGCGGTACAAGGGCCCCGGGGCAATCGCCCCCGCACCGGAATGGGTGTGGGTGGCAGTCAGGATAATCGCCTGCCTGGGCAGGTGGAGCTCGGAGGAAAACCGGCGGACAATCTTTTCCACCAAGGTGGGCGGGATAATCAATAGATCGGCCGAGATGAGCAGAATGGTATCTTCCCCATCGCTCAGCGCCAGTGCCCGCACGTACAGGGGATCCCGAACCCCTTGCGATGGCTTGCCCTTGCGCCTGGCATATCCAGCGAGCGGTGTGCCGACAGGCGGAGTGATCTCCACCCGCGCAGCACCCGCGTAAAGGGTGGAAGGCCCCTTCAGCCGGATCTGCCGCTGGATCCCCTGCAGGCTGCTATGGGGGAGTGTGCTGCGGACAGCATTTATCGCACAACCGGAGCCGGCCGCAAAGAAGATAACGCAGCAGCCAGAGAGAAATCGTCGGAATCGGCGCTTCATGCGCCTGGTCGCTTAGGGGTGACGACCGCCTCCATTTGTATGTTCCTTAAGTATATGCCTGAATCTTCCATTCACCCAATCGCACAGCCGCTGATCGAGGTCGATCAGCCCGCGGGCCTTGGTGTTGAGCGCCTGCACTGCCTGAACAGCCGCCCCCACCTGCAGGGTGTGGGTGGCCTGGATAAATTGGGGCGGCACGCAGTTGACCCGGCCGTCGAAGTTCACGGGAAACCCGCCGTTTAAGAAACGCACGTCCCGATCTACAAGGTGCAGCTCGATGTCGCTGTGGATGGGCCTGTTGCGCAAAGAGCCCTTGCCCTTCAGATAGATATCATCATCACCGATGGTGTCGGCCAGGTCGATGAATTCCTCGCGGGACAGCTCCGATGAACCGGAAGAAGCGCTGGCTAGCACCGCCCCGTCCTCCAGAAAAACACGGTCGCCTATGGTGAAGGAGGTTGTTCCGGAACAGCCCACCACCAACCGGAAACGAAGGCGCCCGAGCGAGTCCCTGTTCCAGAGGCGGTGCCCTCGCCTGAGCGCTTTCTTTTGGACGTTCCGGTGAGGATCCATCACGTAGATGCGGGAGGGAGCGACCCCCAAACGTTCTTCAAGGGATTGCGCGACACATTCCCCGATCGCTCCAAATCCCAGGATAAGGCACCGGTCCTTTTTCCCGAAGCGAACCGTGCGCAGACGCTTCCCTAAGGCCTCGCAAACCGCCTCCCCAATGAAAGGAGATTCCAGATTTTTCTTCGGGGCCGACTGGGCAACGTTGATGATCGGAGCCCGGGAACAATAATACCTGAGAGCGGGATCCCGCTGGATCTTGATGATGCCGCGCGTGGTCTGCTCCACGATGCTCACTCGGGGGAAGCTGTGCGCGTAGCAGGAGATCGCGTCCAAGTAGTAGGAGCCGTCATCCAGAATCAGAAGCCGGTCTTTCGGCCCGAGTGATTTTCGCAATTTGGAGAAAAGCTCTTGGACTCGCCTCCGCTGGTAGGCAGCATACGGCTTACCCAGATGGTAGGAGGGCCTGGAGAAATTTTCAGAAGGGATGCCCAGTCCCTCGAGGGCCCTGCGGACAGCGGCGTTGGCCGTGTAAGGGATGTCGACCCAGTAGATGCGGTTCGGGTCCAAACCTAAGCGGATGAGGCCCTCCGCCATCCGGACCTGGCTCCCCATCTGATGCTGAATGAGCACCGCCGTCACGCCCGTCAGCGGGGTCTTCCCGGCGGCATGCTCCTTCAGGTATTCATCCAGGAGCGGCAACCGTTCCGGAATCTTCTGGTCGTCTCCGCGCATCGTTTAAAGAGACAGGATACCAGATGTCGACGGAGTTTGCGCGAAGGTAATTCAGACGGACCGGTTGAAAATCCAGCTGAAGGGGAGCGGGGATTGCTCCGCCGGGCGCGCCTCCCTCTTGTCCGCCAAGGCCCGGTAACGCTTCGCGAGCCCTGCGAGATAGTCCTGCGCCGCCGCGGCGTCACCGGTCAGACCGGTAAGAGCGGGGATGTTCCAGTAAACCACCAAATGCTCGATAATGTCGGCGTAATCGCGCATGGTGTAGACGCCGATTCGCTGAGCCACGACGGAGAACTGGCTGAACAAATCGGTCGCCACCCCATCCGCCATCAGGCGCGCCGGCATGGTCACGGTGTTCTTCATCATCTGGGCGAAGGCCGTCACCGCCTCGGAAGGATCCAGCTCTACAATCTTCCCCACAAACCGCTTGTACGCTTCCTCGTGCCGGGACTCATCCCCCGTGACGAGAGCGCAGATCTTGCCCAAGACGGAATCGCCGCTCTGGTTGGCCAGCAGGGCCGTATTCCCGTGGGAAATCTTGGTCGCCCGTTCCTGGAATGAGGTGTAGATCAGCCCCTTATAGGGATCCCTATCCGTTCTGGGATCGAAGCCGTTCCGGATCAGATGCTGGGTTGTGACCTCGAAGGCGTGCATGTCCACCCGACCGGAGAGGTACAGGTAGCGGTTCAAGATCTCGCCGTGCCGGTTCTCCTCAGAGGTCCAACCCCTTGTCCATCGGGCCCAGGGGTTGTCCGCTCTTCCCGTGGGGTCGGTAACGCTGAGGTGGCGGTTCAGCATGGTCTGATAGGAAGGGAGCGCTTCCTCGGTCACCGTGTTGCCCACCAGAACGATCAGCAGCTCGTCGGACACCCCCCTTGCCCTCTCCCGCAGCAACTGCACATCATCATGCCAGGCCTCCTTGGTCATGTCCGGCAAAATGTCCGATGGCTGCCAGCTGCCTTCCACTTCCAGAAGCAGGGTTAAGTTCTTCTCGACGAAATCCCCCATGCTGTTGATCACATCAAGGTGGGCTTGCATGAGGAGCTCGGCTAACGGCGGTCCCGCCGGTGCGGGGGACCCGATGGGCGGCGCTGAAATCGGTGCTGGCCGCCGCGCGAAGGATAGGAGGGCCTGGCCGCCCCGGGCCTCTTGTAGTTGAAGTGGGGCAGCATCACCCGGGGGAGGCTCCTGTGAAGCACCTGCTCGATCTCGCGAACCATCGACTCTTCCTCCTTGTCGACCAAGGTAAAGGCATCTCCGGTCGCCTCTGCGCGGGCGGTGCGGCCGATCCGGTGAATGTAATCGTCCGGGCTGTTTGGAATCTCGAAGTTGATCACGTGGCTGATGTCCTCGATGTCGATGCCGCGCGCCGCGATGTCGGTTGCCACCATGACCTGAGCGTACCCCCGGCGGAATTGTTCCAGCGCTTGGAGCCGCTGGCCCTGGCTGCGGTCCCCATGGAGAACGGAGACCTTGACCCCTCGCCTGTTCAGCTCATTCGCCAGGCGGTCCGCCGAACGTTTCGTCCGGGCGAAGACCAGCACGGAGGTCATCTCCTCCGCACGCAAAAGCTCCAGGAGAAGCTCCACCTTCAGATGGCGCGGCACCGGATAGATGGCGTGGCGGATGCCGACCGCCGGCGAAGAACGCTGGCCGATCTGCACGGTGACGGGGTGGTCCAGGATTTCATGCGTCAGCTTCAGGATCTCCGGCGGCATCGTTGCAGAGAACATGAGGTTCTGGCGCTTCGGCGGCAGCAGGTGCAGGATCTTCCGAACGTCGGGCAGAAAACCCATGTCGAGCATCCGGTCGGCCTCATCCAGAACGAGCACCTCCAAATCGACGAAATCGATCCGCCCGGAATAGATGTGGTCCAGGAGCCTGCCCGGCGTGGCGGAGAGGATATCCACCCCATGCGCCAGGGCGGAGATCTGCGGCTGCATCGGCACTCCCCCGAAGATGGCGGCCCCCTTCAAGTGGACGTAGCGGGAGAGCGCCTTCAGATGATCCATGGACTGAAGCGCCAACTCACGGGTGGGGGCGATAATGAGAGAGCGCACATGCTTCCCGCTCCTTCCCTGCAAAAGCTTGTGGAGGATCGGCAGGACGAAGGCCGCGGTCTTGCCCGTGCCGGTCTGGGCGCATCCAATCAGATCTTTGCCGGCCAAGATGAGCGGAATGGCCTGCGCCTGAATCGGGGTAGGGTGAAGGAAGCCTAAATCGTGGATGCCCTTGAGCAGATTCGGGTGGAGATGGAGCTCTTCAAACCGGACCCCATCCTCTTTTTTCTCCATGTAGGCTATTATACGCTTTTCCGGCTACGCAAACAGGA
>JAHFFF010000042.1 GCA_023248095.1 Candidatus Omnitrophota bacterium
CCGCCATCTTGGTCAATGTGGCGTAGCGCATGTCGATCTCCGCCTGACCCGCCGTGGCCACCTCGTGGTGATGCTTCTCCACCGGGACGCCGGCCGCGCGAGCCTTGTTCATGATCTCGCTGCGGATGTCCTGGAAGATATCGTGCGGCGGCACCGGGAAGTAGCCTTCCTTAAACCGGGGCTTGTAGCCCAGGTTCGGCTTCTCATCCCGACCGGAGTTCCACGCCCCCTCGCTGGAATCCACGTAGTAATAGCTGGAGTTCTCCGTCGAATCGAAGCGGATGTCGTCGAAGATGAAGAATTCCGGTTCCGGCCCCCAGTAGCTCACGTCCGCGATGCCGGTTTTCTTCAGGTACGCCTCGGCCTTCTTGGCGATGAAGCGAGGATCGCGGCTGTAGGCCTTCTTGGTCAGAGGATCGTAGATGTCGCAGACGACGCTCAAGGTCGGCACCTCGCAAACCGGATCCAAGACCGCGGTGGTCGGGTCAAGGTACAGGTTCATGTCCGACTCATGGATCTTCTGGAACCCGCGGATCGAGGAACCGTCGAACCCGATCCCATCCACCCAGATTCCTTCCTTGGTGTTCTCCGTCAACTCAGAGACCGGAATGGAAAAGTGCTGCCAGGTACCCGGCAGGTCGTTGAACTTCAGGTCCACGACCTCAATCCGGTGATCCTTGATAATCTTGAATAGCCGGCGCACTGCCTCCTCGTCCAATTTTACCTCCTGTGCGGAAGTCGCGACTCCCGATGCAGGTGCCTGAACAGGGCGCACCCGCGGCTTGCTATTCGTCCTTGCCCTTTCCCTTTCTAACGTCGCCGAACCACCACGACCTCGTGCCATCGCTGATAATCCTCCATCCATTGAGCGGTTACGCATCATTGTGTTGCGGGATACCTTCAGGGGACCCTGTAAGAAACACATTATCCCGAAAACCGATTAACGGGAGATTACATCTATGTTAAATCCGGATTACAGGGCCGCCTCCCCCGCTTCCCCGGTCCGGATCCGGATCACCTCCTCCACAGGGGAAACGAAGATCTTACCATCCCCTACCGCACCGGTTTTGGCCGTATCCTGGATCGCCCGCAGAATCTTGGGGACATCCCGGTCGCTGACCACGATCTCCAACCTCATCTTGGGAAGCAGCTCCACCCGGTATTTGTCGCCGCGCCACTGTTGGACCACACCCTTCTGCTTGCCGTGGCCTTCCACCTCGCTGACGTTCAGACCCGGGAAGCCAACCTTTTCCAGAGCTTGACGTACCGCGGTTACCTTGTCAGGACGGATGATGGCTTCGATTCTTTTCATCTTCTCCCTCCTCCCACAGGCTCCTCCTTCTCCGTGCCCAGTCCGTTGGGCCCCTTGGAGAAAGGTGTCTCCGAGAATTTATCCAATTTGATTCCCACGTAGCCCGGAACACCCATTTCGGGGATGTCCAGACCCTCCACCTCAGCGGCCGGACTGACTCGATTGCCGATTGCCAACTCAATCAGCTTGAAGACAATCAGCGAGATGAGGCCCACGTACACGAAGTTCGCCAGCACCCCGACGCACTCCGCGGTAAACTGGGAAGCATCCCCGTAGAACAGCCCCTTCACCGTTCCGGCGACCCCATTCCAACCATCCCCATACGTGCCGTCGGCGAACAACCCCAGGGAAAGCACACCCCAGGCACCGCAGGTCCCATGGACCGAGATGGCACCCACAGGATCATCGATCTTGAGTGCCCGCTCGACGAGGAAGGCCGACTCAACCACCAGCACACCGGCGATCAGCCCGATGATGCAAGCGCTCCCCGAGTTGACAAAGGCGCAGGGAGCGGTAATCGCCACCAGCCCCGCCAGCATCCCGTTACACATCATGCTGGGATCCGGACTTTTGGACCGTATCCACCACATCCACAAGGTTGCCGCCACCGCCCCTGTCGCGGAAGCCAACATCGTATTGGTCGCAACCACGGCGATCCGCAGATCGGTACCGGCCAGCGTGGAACCGGGATTGAACCCGAACCACCCGAAGGCCAGAATGAAGGTCCCGATAATCGCCATTGGAATGCTGTGCCCAGGAATAGCGTTGTGTGACCCGTCGCGGTTGTACTTGCCGATCCGCGGACCCAGCACCCAGGCACCCACCAGGCCGATGACCCCTCCGCACATGTGCACCACCGAGGACCCGGCAAAATCGACGTGCCCGTGGCCAAGCCCGAAATTCTTCCCCAACTGGGAGAGCCATCCCCCACCCCAAACCCAGTTCCCGTAGATCGGGTAGATGATCGTGCCGACAGCGCAGCCATAAAGGAAAAATGCGGAGTACTTCCATCGTTCCGCACAGGCACCCGTCGGAATCGTTGCGGTGGTATCCATGAAAACCATCTGGAAGAGAAACAGGGTGAAGACTGCCACATCGTATCCGCCTGACAGCAAGAATCCCTTGGTACCGAAGAGACCGAAGCTCTTCCCAAAGAGCTGAACGGTGAATTCTTGGTTCAGGCCGTCAAAACCTCCCATCGTGCCAATGGCACCCAACCCCCCAAACATGAAGGCAAAACCACACAGGTAGAAACCCAGCATGCCGAGCGGATAGATCATGAAGTTCATGGCCATCGTGTGGGCCACGTTCTTCGCCCGTGTCAGACCGGTCTCCACCATGGCAAACCCCGCCTGCATGAACATGACGAGGAATCCGGTGATCAAGGTCCAGACAACGTTGATGGAGACCTTGTTATGGCCCACTGCATTGGCCAACTCCGCCATGGTGGGTTCACCCGGCTTTGCCGCCGGCACATCGATGGCCGATCCCGTATTCGCCCCGCCGGGATCTGGATTCGCCGCCAGCGCAATGGCCGGCAGCGCAAAACCTAACACCAGCAATCCTAAAAAGATCCAGCTACCGATTTTCCTGCGCATCTGATTCTCCTCCTTAGAACGGGTAAATGACTTCCGCGCTGATCGTATCCTGGGTATTATCCCGGCTGCTGCCCGCGCTGAAGACGGCGTCGCTGGCGTGATCGTGCCGGTACTCCAACCGGGTGATCAGATCCTTGTATACCTTGAATTCGTTGGTCAGCGTCAACTCCCACAGCCGGACATCACCCACCCCGTTGGCCGTACGCACGCCGGTGCGGACCCCATCCATGTCCGCAAAGTACTCCGCACGACCCGCCAGCGCATACCAGTCATTGAACTGGTAGCGAGCGTAGCCGGCAATGCCATGCCAGGAGGCATTCTCCGCGGGGCTTTCAGAAACAGCATCCTCCTCGTGGCCGAAGTCGTAGTTGAGCTTCAGGCCCAGCTTGTCGGTCGGGTTGTAGCCCAGGACAATGTCGATCAGGTGCCGATCATCCCGGTTATCGCTTCCCTGCTCCGCCCCATGCAGGCCGGTCACCGATAGGAAGGTCTGAGGCGTGGGGGTCATGATGGCGGTCCACTCAATTGATTTGGCCGTGTTGTTGTCATCCACCACATCCCAGCCCTGATTCACCCCAAATACCGTGGTCAGCCAACTGGCTACGGGATAGCTCAAGCGAACGCCCGTATGAGTAAATGGAATCGCATACCCAAACAGATAGGAGCGGGAGAAGTTCCAGTTGTCCTTGGACTCAATGACCTCCGCTCCATGCAAAGTGACGAACTTCCCGAACTTTACATCCAACCCCTTGCCGACAGGCAGCAAGGCCTCCGCGTACATCTGCTGAAGATCCACCTCGTCCGAGCCGGAACCCAGGCCGCTCGTCACGGATCCTACGATTTCCGCATCCTCGCCAAAATCAAGATCCGCCCGGAAACCAACCGGCGCTTCAGCCGAAACCGGCTTTTGCAAAACAATCTCCAGCGCATTCGGCTGGAAACCGTTCGCCTCGGTGTCGAACACCCGCAGGCTGGTGGCCCGGCTCTCCGGATTCTGAGTGTTGTAAACGTATGAGGCATCCACGAATCCGCTCAACTCCAGATTCTTCACCCAGGAGGGAATCTCCCCATGTCCGCCTTCCCCTGCCGTCGGAGGCAGGGCCCCGATCACCGGCTGCATGGGCTGCGCCTTTTGCTCTTGCTTTGCCAGCCGGTCCTCCAACCGCTGGAGGCGCCCTTTCAGGTCTACAATTTCACTCTTGAGTTCGCTTGTTTCATCGGCAGTCGCCGGCAGCACCGGCATCGCGAGGGAAACACCAACAACGGAAAGACCCATCGTGACTCGTTGTAGCCATTGCATCGGGGAGCAAACCTCCTTCTTATTGATCTTTCAGGGTATTGTCGGGTTAAACTAAGGGACGGAATTCCGTCGAGTTGATTACGATTATACGGAAGGAGGTTACTGGAAAATAACTACCAGGTTAAATCTTTGTAAACAACTTACTCGTAATCGAGAGAGACTTGGAAGGTTTTGGGCTCCTTCCTCCAATCGGAAGAAGGAAATGGCGGAAAGGGAGAGGTCGCTAAGACGGCCTGCTCAGCAAGACGGCGCAGATCCCCCTCATCGGCCTTGATCACGCGCGGAGACCCTTTCAGGCGACCATCGGGCGTGAGCGTAAATTGCACGGTGGCCTTGCCCCTCGCCTTCTCCACTAAGGACTGCAATTGCGCAACCGCCTGGATCCGCTGCTGCAACAGGAGATGGTAGGGGGAGTTAGTGAGGAGCTGCGAGACCCTCGCTTCCTTCCCTCCGGTCAAGGCAGACTCGCCGCTCTGGCCGGTGAGGATGTGGGGGGTCAGAAAAACCACCAGCTCTGTTTTCTTCACGGTATTCTTGGTGGAGCGGAACGGAATCCCCAGGATGGGAATATCCCCAAGAATCGGGATTCGCTGTTGATCTCGCGACTTCTCATCCCTGATGAGACCCCCTAAGATAACGGTTCCTCCGTCTTCGACGAGCAGGACGGTCTCTGCCTCCGCCGTCTCAACGATGGGGATCTCATTCTTCTGGGAGGTGGTCAGCGTCCCGGTTTTGGTGCTGACCTCCGGCCGGATCTTCATCTGGACAAAACCATCTCGCGCAATCGTCGGGGTGACAAACATCTTGATCCCCACATCGAGGAAGGTTACACTCTCCGCCGTGACGGCAGTACCGGTGCCGGCTTGAGAAACGGTGTTGGTTATGTAGGGCTCCTTGGAGCCAACCAGGATCTTGGCCTCCTGGTTGTTCACCACGGTCAACCTCGGTTCGGAGAGGATCTTCGTGTCGCCGAAGGTGCGCAAGGCCTCCACCAGCGCCTTGTAATCCCCCCCCTTGCTGAGTGAAGACTGTGCGACCTTCACAATCAGTCCGCTGGTGAGGTTCAGCGCGTTCGGCCCCTTGATGTCGATGTTCTCCCGAGCAAGCACCTGCCAATCAATCCCGAGTTGGAATTTGTCGGAGAGGGTGACCTGCAGGATCTTGGCATCGATGAGAACCTCCGTGGAACGCTCATCGAAGGCCTCAATCATCTTTCGCAGCTCTTTTAGCCGGTTCGGGTAATCGGAGATGGCCACCTGGTTGGTCCGCTCATCGATGGAGATCTTCCCCACACCCTTGGTGACGGCCTCCTGCAGGATGGGACCCAGGGTTTTGACGGCCCCGTAATTGAAGGAAAAGAGCTGGGTCTCGATCGGTTGATCCATCTGCTGCGCTAACTTGTCCATCTGCTCCACCAAGTTAGGCGTATCCATGAGGATGAGGGTGTTGGTGGCCTCGTCGGCGATCACCCGGCCGATGTTGGACTTCACCTGGCTTAAGGAACGGCTCACATCCGCCGCCTTCGCATAACGCAGCGCCATGGACTTGAATACGCGCCGGTCCTGATACGGCATGCCGTGCAGAAGCTCGTAATCCCGCTGGGTCATGATCGTCAGGATCTGGCCGCGGCGCTCGTACGCCAGCTCGTTGGCCGCCAGGATCACCTCCAGCGCCTCCCAGGGGTCCACATCCTTTACGAAGAGGGTCACCTTGCCGCTGACATTGCGGCCGGCCACCACGTTGAATCCCGCCTGCTCCGCCAGAAGTTTAAGAATCTCGACGATGTCCACATCCTGGAACTGCAGGCTGATCTTGGCGGAGGCAGAACCCGGAACATTCTGCGCAACGCGCTCCTCCGCGGCAACCGCCCCTTCCATCGCACCGCAGGGAATGGCCAGGATGAGCAGGGAGACCAGCCAATGGCCCTTCCGACTACATGCGAATCTCACGCGTTTCTCCCTCCGTCTCCAACGTCACGGAGCGTTCATCGATCCGCACAACCTTGGAAGGACCCACCTGCTGCCCCTCGGTCACCCACAGCTGCTGTTTCTGCTCCGGATCTTCCAGGAGCGCCCGCTTGACAGCTCCCAAGAGGATCCCCTTCACCCTCCACTGGATTTTCTTGGGAATCTCATCCGTCCACCCCTCCAGCTTTTTGGATTGGACCGCCTTAGGCTGAGCCAGCAAGCTGCCGGGTAAATTCAAGGAAGGAACCTGCGCCATCGGCTGTTCGAGATCCCCTAAGCTCGGCAGAATAGGCTGCATCGGCGCGCGTGCAGCCAGAACCGACCGGAGCATATCCAAACCTAGCAGAAGGACAAGGAACAGCCCGACCCCCACCAGCACCAGGCTGGCCTGCCGGAGGCGCTGTTGCGTCTGTTTAAGCTCCCGAAGCGATGTGACGGATACCGCTGCTCTCATCGCGATCGTTCCAAATCAGGGACGGTCAATCGAATCAACCCCTGCGCCTGACCTCCCTCCTGCGGAAGAAACTGCAGGTTCTCCAGATGAACCCCTGGAATCTTATCCGGGATTTGCTGAAGGAATGCCCCCATCTGCTCGAGCCGACCCTCAACCTTCACATCCAGGCGAAGCATGGGAGGCTTGTGCCCCTGACCGGGCAGTTGCGAGGGACGCAGTTCTCGAACGGAAAGGCCTTGACCCTGAGCAGCCTGCTGCAATCCCTGCATCGTCACCCAGCTGAGATTCGTCTCCGAAGCAATCGCCAAAGGCCCCAGGGCCTCCTGATGGCGGACGGTTACCTTATCCTGAACCTCCAGCCAACCCCGAAGACGGGCAAACCGTTGGCGGACGTTGTCCAATTCTTCATTCTGACGACGCCAGAATCCGAACCCTTGCTCGCCCATGTGAACCAGCAGGATAACTGTCAGAAGCCACACCACCGCAATCCCAACAGCCCGAGGTGTAATCTGCCCTTTCACTTTTTTGTCCCTTCTGGGGGCGGAGAGAGGACCAGCTCAAACTCAACGCCGGAGGACTCGGCTGGAGCTCGGGCAGATCGCAGATTCACCTCGCGCCAGAGCGGGTCCTGCTGCAGTACCGCTGCGTACTGGTTAATCACATTCAGGTCCGGCGCGCTCCCCCGCAACACCAGCGCCTGCCCTCCCTCCAGTCCCAAAAACTGCAGGGTCATTCCCGACGAAAGATGCTGGGTAGCACTCTCCAGCAGACGCATCTGTCGAATGTACAGTTCCCGTGTCGCATGAATCTCCCGGATAATCTGCGCCATCTGCTTAATCCGTTCCACCTGAGGTTCCAGCAAGCGGGTCTCCCTCTGAGTCTGACGAAGCGACCCAACGGTCATCCCCACCTTGAGCCCCAGCCATCCTAGAACCAGGGCCGCACAAAGGACCATCCCGCCGGCGGTGCGCCGCCCCTCCCGGAAAAATGAACTCCTCGCCTGTTCCCATTGGGTCTCCAACGGTAACAGATCCAGTTCCAGCAGCCGTGGAGCGCAGACCACACCGAGCAGATCGGAAAAAGAGATCTCCGGCGCCACGTCGTGCAGGGTAACTGCCAGGGTGTCCTTGAAGGGAGAGGCCTCCAGAGGGTCCACACGGTGGACCGGCAAACCGAGAGCGGTCTCAAGCCGTTCGACAAAGCCGGGCCCCAGGGGATCGAACCACCCGCTGACACTCACCCGACCGATCGCAGGACCGATCTGCTCCTTCTGATAGGCCTTGATCGTTTCCTCAATCCTGCCGGTCAAATCCTCCAGATCCGCCGAGACGTTCGGGACATGACGCATGTAGATGAGGTTGCTTCCGGCCAAGATCCCCAGGTCCAACCCTTCCTGGGTAAACTCCACAGCCAACCAAGCGGCGGAACCGCTCAATCCCTCCGGCCAACAGGCCTGATGCCATCGCCCGATCGCCTCGCTCGAGGCGGCCAGCTCCGTCACCCTCAATCCGGCCCGTTGGCAAATGCGCAAGAATCTTTCCACCTCCGGTTTATGGGCAACCGCTACGAAAACCCGAGTGGCCTCTCCCACAGCCCCAAGGGCCTTCACCGACACAACGCACTCCTGAACCGGATAAGGAAGCAAACCCTCCAGTTGAAAGAGGGCCATCGCCTGCAGCTCCGCAGGATCCTGCGATGGGAGGGAAAGATACCGGGTGAGGACGGTATCCGTGGAGAAGAGGCCCACGACCTCCCTCGGCGGTTCCGGCAGTGCCCGAACTAATCCCTGCAGGGCCCCCGCCAGCGATTCCTCGCCGGCGTCGAAGACCTGCCGAGCCTTGACCCCCAGGAGAGAAGCAGCTCCCTTTACTCCCGGACGAGTCTGGATCAGCTTGATCCAACTCCCGCGAATGCTCACAGCGGTGAGAATTCCTGTGGTTGAAGCTGCCCAGTTAATCTTCATACCAACCTCGGACTTCCGGCTTGCTGTTCGGTTCGGAACGTTCCATCACTGCGGTCACCTTTTTGTGAACTCCATGTGGATTTGCCCAGCCCTCCGCCTCCACCTGGAAGAAGGCGGAGCGAACTCCAATCTGCTGCGCCGAAATTAGGTTGCCCATCGCTGTCTGATCCTCTGGGAGCAGGGGCCCCGACTTGGCCTCAATCATGGGAATGATCTGTGTGACGTCGGGAAAGATGACGTCGTCCGCGCTCCCCGACTTGCCGTCGGCCCCCGCTCGAAGCTGAACGATCTGGCTCGCCAGCGCTGAAGACAATCCCAAACGGGTCAGGACCGGAGCAGAAGCGGTATTGATGTTGACCGGCCCGCTCCCGTAAAGCGTGACGAGCGGCATCAAGTCAGGGAGAGCCTCTTTTTGGAAACCCTTGAGCAGCAAAAGCTCGCCGAAGTGAGAGATGGCCTTCCCCTCCAGACGGCGGGAGACCAGCTCATTGGCGGAGGGTAAGGTAAACCCGGGAAGCAGGGCCACCCGTTCCACCGGAGTGGAATTCAGAGGGATTCGGGCCTGTTCATCAACAATCCGATATTGGAATTTGCCAGAGGGAAGCTCAGTGGGGTCTTGGGAGAACTGGCCCCAGTTTTCCTTGGGAGCATCCCACATAGGATTTGGGTCCGAGGCTAGCTCTTGCGAGGCCACCTGAAGCCCTGTCCAGGCGAGAGACCAGGCTCGGCGGTATTCTTGAAGGTGGTTCGCCCATTTCAGTTCCATCGAGACGTGGGTCGCCTCCACAATGGCGACGGAGGACAGCAACGCCGTCGCCAGCAAGGTGACGAGCAAGACGGAACCCCGGTTACGACTCAACCGAGAGATTCCTCAAGACTCCGTGCGGTATCAAAAACTCGCGAGTTACAGAGCACGGCCTCCCCTTGGAATCCAAAGACTCCAGTTGCACCTTGACCAGCCTGGGCAAACCTGCCTGCTGCGGGGGCTTCTCCTCCCAGGCCTGAACCCACTGCAGCGACGGTTTCCCCTCTACCTCTTTTATCATCGCATAAACCACTGAAAAACGCACGAGTTGCTTCACCAGCGTCTTGCCCTGGACAGGTTGCTCGCCCGAGGGAAATGGTTGCGATTCCCGGACGAGTGATTTCGCGGAGTCAGCGGAAACCATCTTGTAGTGAACCTGACTTAAGCGGGTTGGCCCCTCTGCCGTAGCGAAGGTCAGCTCATCCCCCTTACCTGTGAACCTCAGATCGTTCAGCGCAACGGCGTTGCGCAGCTCCTGCCCCAAACCCTCCATCGATTTCTCCAGCGCGAAGATGGTCTGCAAGCGTGCCTCCATCCTTTGCGATGCGATCAATCCCCGGACGAGAAGGGTCGTGGAAGCGGTGAGCATGAGCGCAGCCAGACCGGCCGCAATGGCAAGCTCAAGCAATGTAAATCCTGACCGGTTCACTGCGGCGGCTCCTTCTTCTTTGAAAAACCGGCCGTCACCTGAGAAGAACGGGAGAGGCCACGCAGACTCCATTGCACCTCTGCCGTCAGCATATCCAGCTCCAGATCGGGCAAAGGCTTGCGGGAAAGTTGGACGGCCTGCCAACTCGCAGAGGGGGTATATCCCTCGATGGAATCCATGGGGGCGTCGAGTTGGCGTTCACGCTGCAGGGCCTCTCGGACAAACAGCTCCTCTGCCAGGTGATGGGAGGTGAGGGAACCTTCGAGGAGCCGCAGGGCAAACAGCTGCCGGCCAAAACTAGCTGCAATCACAGTCAGCGCCGTGACGAGAACCGCCAAGGCGATGAGGAGTTCCAGAAGCGTAAAACCGTTAGCTCTGTTTCTTCTCCCAGTTTCCAATATCGTCGCTGGTGCCTTCAGCGCCGTCCGGTCCTAAAGAGAATAGATCATAATCCTGGGGATTTTTGGCCCCTGGGTAGACGTACCGGTAAGGCCGGTTCCAAGGGTCCATCGGCTCCTGCTTGAGATACGGCCCCTTCCAGTTCTGCGCGCCCGGCGGCTGCACCCGCAGGGCATTGAGCCCCTCTTCGCTGGTCGGGTATTTTCCAGTGTCCAATTCAAATAGGTCGAGCGCCAAGGGGATATTGCCCTGCACGTCAGCGGCTGCCCTGGCCCGCCGAGCCTGTTCGGTTCGCCCGGCGAGACGCGGCACCACCATGGCCACCAGAATCCCCAAGATGGTCACCACGATGAGCAACTCCACCAGGGTGAATCCCTTTGTCCGGTTCATTTTGCACATTACTCTACCGCGAAATTGATTTGAAAGATAGGCAGCAGCATGGAGATCACGATGCCGCCCACCACCAATCCCACGAACAAGATCAAGACCGGTTCGATCAAGGAGCTGAGCACCTTCACTCGGCGATCCACCTCCTGATGGTAGCGGACGGCCGCCTGTTGGAAGGCCTGCGCCAGATCTCCCTGGGCTTCTCCCATGGCCACCATAGTGAGAAGAAAGGGCTCCCTCATGCCGGAGTGGCGGAACCCGGCGGAGAGGGCCACCCCCTCGATCACCTGCCGCTCGCTCTGCTGCACCTGCCGGC
>JAHFFF010000043.1:0-3376 GCA_023248095.1 Candidatus Omnitrophota bacterium
CGGTATCGGTAGCCGACCAGAGTTTCCGGGATGAAAGAATAGGGACCCGCGATGAAACGGCCCGCCAGATTCGGCTCCTGCCCGACCAAATAGACCCACAAGTTCTCCCCCTGATTGTTCCAAGTCACCTGGTAAGCGTCCCCTTGAGGTGAAAAAAGGAAGTCCCCTCTCTTGGCGACTTTGGCAATCTCAGCCGGAGTGATGTCCCGACCGACCACGCGGTCCAGGCCGGCTGCGGGAGATGCCTCTTCCAAGCCGGCGGTTAAAGCCGTGATTGCGCTGATCAGGTAGAGGGAGAGTTCACCCCTGATGGTACGCGGCAGGGTTCTATTGTTGAGCAGGTTGGCCGTCCAGTCATGGAGAAGGGCGCTGGCAGTATTGACCTGCGGGGGGGATTGGCGCAGGGGTTCCTCGATTAATGCAGCCAGGTCCATCGGCAACCCCGCCTTCCTTAACAAGTTCAAATGCGGAAGCGCAGCCTGCCGGTAAGATTCCAAATCGGCCAATGCACTCTGGACTCTGACTCGGGTATACTCCTCCAGGCCGGCGGAATTCTTACCCTCCAAAGCTGGCTTTGAAACAACCGGGATGACCGAAATCCCATTGATCGTTTGGATCGATCCGGGATCTCCTTCCCCCAAGAGAATGGGCAGCGTCCGCTCCAGGGTTTTAAGGAGACTTTCCACCGCGCCTTCCGCGGAGCCTTTCGTCAGTCCTCCGATGTGCGGAGTCACAAAGAAAGCTCTTTCATGAGCGGCCCGGAAATCAAGAATCTTCGTGTCAAAATCCAGGTCTCCAAAAGAAACCAGCTCGAACGGCTGGTCCGTTTCAAACAAATCGTCATGCACCAGGCTTCGCCGCGCCGTGTTGATGAAGAAGAGGGGCTTCGTTCTGCCCTCAAAATTTTTCGAGGTAATGTAGTTATTGTTCGCGTCTGTTGACGGGATGTGGACCGTAAGGATATCCGATAATTGAAATAACTCCTTTTCCTCGACGATGCCGACGCCGAGACTCCGGGCTGTGCGGGCTTCAGCGGATTTCGGGTCCAACAAAGAGGGCGATGTGGCCACAACCTCGAATGAGACCTGCGCTAGTTTTTTGATCTCATTGAGCTTTTTGGAAACCTCCTGCCCGATGACGCCGAAACCGAGAATACCTACCCTCTTGCCCACCAGACGTTGGGCCAATTCCAAAAATTCTCTCTTCGAAAGCGGACCGAAGACCAGCTTCCTTTGATCGGGGGTCATCTCCCCACGTTTTCTCTTGCTGGCTTGGCGGAGCGCCTCATCAAAATCCTCCGGCGACATTTGAAATACAGACGCCAGTTTCGGATCTTGCGAAACGTCCACCTCGGATGGGCCCGATTGTTTTCCGGCGCGAAGGCGAAGCCCGGCAAAAATGATTCGGATGGTGAAGTCGGACATGGATACACCGAGGCCGTGAGATCTCAGGAAGGGTACCCTATACCGGGTCATGGCATCCATGCTGAAGTTTTCAACACCTGCCCCGGCGCGAATGACGAGTCTGGTGCCATGCTGACTGGCCGCGTGAACGACATAAGGGCTGAGGAGAATCTTCTGGCCTGTAAAAACAAGGATTATTGTCGGCTCGTATTTTTCGATCAGCTCCTTGAGTTTTTGTTGGTTGCCGGTTACTCCCCTTTCCTCGATGAGCTCAACCTTGCCTTCCAAACCCATGGACTGGATCAACTTCTTGATATCGCCGGGGACCGTCTCCCGTTGCGGTGTATCGGCAATCAGAATTCGAATCGGAGCCTTCTCCTCCAGGCCGGCGGCGGCCACGGGAACAGACAGCCCCTGGAGCCAAACCGCGTGATGGGGAGCCTTTGCGGAATCCCGATGAGCTCCCGAAATGAGCAGGGTCCCATCCGGCTTGAACAGGACGCCGGCGTTGCGCTGATTGTAGCCAACGAGCGTCTGAAGGAGAGCTTGTCCCGATACCACATCCCAAACCAGAACGGTGCTATCGGCGCCCGTCGAGGCAAGACGTGTGCCCTCTTGGTTGAAACTGAGACTCTGAATCCAGTCCTTCTGCTTAGGGAAAGTCCGAACCAGTACACCGGTAGCCGCATCCCATAACTGGACGGTTCCGTCCAATCTGCCTACGGCAAGAATTGCACCCTCTGGGCTAAAAGCGATGCTCTCAACAAAACTCTGAGGAGCGGCTTCCTTCTCGGTCTCTAGGGGCGCCTGTCCGGGCAGTGTCGAACGTTCTAAGGCCTTCTCTTCTCCTCCTAAAACTCTTTCTTGTTTTCCAGTGATCGGATCCCAGAGTCGGACGGTCCCATCGCCGCTTCCCGAAGCAAGGAGCCGACCATCCGGACTAAAGGCAACCTGAATATTAAGCCCGGGAACATGGCCCCGAAGAGTGAACAATTCGTTCTCGCTCTGGAAATTCCAGATTCGGACGGTACCGTCGCTGCTGCCGGAAGCAAGGAGCATCTCCGTTGGGCTAAAGGCCACCCCTGTGACCGCGGCATGATGACCGACGCCGCGCTCAGGAAAGAGGCGGATCAATTCGCCGCTGGAAACATCCCAAAGCCGGATACCATTGCCCATGCCCGCAGCAAGCATCTTGCCGCCCGGATCCAAAGCAACGCTGCTGACCCTGTCGGCAAAGTGAAAGGGGGCCACAGGTATGACGCGGCCTCTAGCATCCAGGGGGGGCAAAGAATTCCCGAGGGCTTGAGCACTGGCCACGTCCCAAACCCGGACGGTGCCATCATCGCTTCCGGAGACCAGACGAGCGCCATCCCGACTAAAGGCAAAGGTTGTAATCACGTCGGTGTGTCCGTAGAGCAAGTGCTTCTCCTCCAGGCCGGCGGGGGCTGGCCTTAAAGAGGGAATAGCTGCGCTGGCTAAGTGCATGGCGGTCTGACCGACCTCGCCCAGGTCACCCGTGGTCAGGGCTCGGGCTAGCTCTTCTAGCCCACTCTTATCCCCCTCCACCTTTTCCGTCTGTCGCAGCGCCTGGGCCGGAGCAGACCATGTAGAAATAGAAGAAATGATAAGAGCCGATGCCACGAATGTCTTTAACGAACGCGATCGCATTGCAAACCTCCTGTCTATTTTAGGTGACCTTGCCATATCTCGTCCTGTCATGCTAGACTCAAAAATAAGGAGAAAAACCCATGGTCCAACTTCGAAAGAAGGTTGAGAAAGCGTTGATTCGCATACTCAAAGAGATGAATGTTCAGGAGCTGCGGGAAACTGCAGATTTTGCCCTTTTCCTCAAGACGCGCTCCCGCATTGATCCTGCGCAGGCCTACTTCTGGACGAGAAGGTGGCAGGCCATGGAGCAACGGGTTCAACTGGATAAACTCCGCGGTCGAATCCTCGGCAACGGAAGTGTGGAA
>JAHFFF010000043.1:3476-11126 GCA_023248095.1 Candidatus Omnitrophota bacterium
GACGCGCTCCCGCATTGATCCTGCGCAGGCCTACTTCTGGACGAGAAGGTGGCAGGCCATGGAGCAACGGGTTCAACTGGATAAACTCCGCGGTCGAATCCTCGGCAACGGAAGTGTGGAAAGCTTCCCGGCTCCGTCCAGAAGAAAGTTGATAAACAAATTCGCCTGTTGACAGAGAACCCCCGTCATCCCTCCCTGCACGCAAAGAAGATCCAAGGAGTATCCGGCATCTGGGAAGCTCGCGTGGACCGTCAGTATCGCCTCTCGTTTGAAATGACAGGCGATACCATATACCTGCGTGTGGTGGGTAACCACGACGACGTCCTGAAGCACCCTTAAGCTGCATCAGTTTCTCCCTTGTATTAAAGTTGCGTGCCCAGCTCGATGTCACGCAACAGGGCGTTGTCCAACGCCGGCGCAATCCACGGGAATTGCTGCAGCCAGAGCTTCACCTTCTGGGCCAACGTCCGCTTGTCCAGGATCTCCGTCACCTCTCGCGCCTCCGACCCAAGTTCCTGCCGGGCGAACGTGAGTGCCGTCTCCAAACTGCCAACATCCTCAATGGAAATAAACGATCCCGCCAAATCTGGCCGGCGGGACTCGATCACGGCGCTCTGCTCCGCGTCGGCAACGATGATTCGCACCTTCACCCCTTCCCTCGGCACCAAGAGCGCCAGGCCGGCATTCTCCGGCCGGAAGATGAGCTCCAGTGGCGCAACCGGCGTTTCTTGCCTCCGCATCGTCTCGCGGACAGGTGCCTCAACGGTCGCCACCCCGCCTGCCTCCTCCAGGCCGGCGGAGTAAAAATCCTCTGCCTTTCCCCAGCGCGTGCCCTTCTTAAAATACCCCCGAGTAATAAGTTCCGGGCTGATATGAGTAACTTCCCTGTAATTACCAACGATATAGAATCCATCATTGGGAAATGTTTCCCAGCGTTTTGTCCTACCGATTTCCTTAGATACTTCAAGTCCACCATCGGGAGTTACTCGAAGCTCAACGTTTGAATCGCGGACCACTGAAACAGTGCCTCCCTCATCATCCCATCGGGATGCTGGGGCCGGAGATGAACCCAAAAACAAATCGCGAACCAGAATCCTCTCCCCTTCCTGCTGCAAATGGGAGAAAAGTTTCATGGCTTCCGCTGGAGTAAGCCATCTTTCCTCCAGGCCGGCGGCCGTGGGCTTAGCCGCGATGTAGGCGCGGTACTCGGCGGCGCCGCCCCGGGCGTTCATCACCTGATCGGCGTGGTAGAAACGGATGGTGTGCCGGATCACCTTCTCCGCCAGGGTGATCACCCCGCGGGGGAAGCCCCAGGTGAGCTCATTGGGGAAGAAGAGGGTGTCGTCCACCCCTTCCTTCGTCATCTTGTCCCGCATGGAGAACATGTACCGCCCGTACTCGCCGGGAAGCCCCTTGTGCGTCTTCTCCCAACTCTTGCCGGCATGGTCCTTCATGGACCAGCCGTCCTGATCACGCCAGTACCAGGGGAAGGTGAACCGGCCTGTAGCGATCTCTTGCTGGAGGGCCTGTTTCTCGGCCTCGCTCTGCGACTTCAGCACGGTCAGCCTGACCGCTTTCTCGTACATCTTCGGATAAGCGGCTCGAACCTGCTCTAGATCCTGCGGCGAGAATGGATGCTTCTCCAGATACTCCCGCACAAAGGCTGGAAGATTCTTGAACTCCTCTTCGAGCCGATCGGAATGCACGGCCTGAAGGTAAGCCAACTCCAGCATCTTGGTGATCACGTTCTGGAACTCGGTCGATTTATTCGCCACCCAAACGCCCGCCTCGCGCGCCTGAGCCAACTGCTCAGCGCTTAAGCCGCTGGCCGCGTGCGTGGTGATGGCGGCCCGCCGGCTCAAATCAAGCTGCTGAATCCGCTTATCCAACACCGTGGCAATCTCAGGGGCCACATCGGCCAGGGGCTTGCGGGCCAGCTCCGCCTCCTTGAGCGCTTCCAGCAGGTCCGACGGAATCAGCCGGAGCTGCTGGAAGATATATCTCCCCAACGCTGCCTCCTCCTCCGATGTTCTCTCTCCGGCCGACTCAATGACCCGCACGAAATCACGAGCCAACGCCTGGTCCTGAAAATGGGCGGCGTAGATTTTCGCCTTCTCGATGGAGCCGAGAGGAGCCTTGCGGGCAATCTTCAGGATCGGATCTCCCTCGAACAGCGGCGTGCCATAAAGGGTTGCCGCCTGCGCGGCGTACTGCAACACGCCGGCCAGGACGAGATTCGGATCACCGGCGGACGCCCCGTGCACGTTGCCGTAGCTGGGAACCACCGGCCCCAGCTTGTGGCCATGGGCCTGCGCACTCACCCAGGAGACGAGGGTCAGATAGGCCATTTCCTCTACGGTGTGCGGCTTGCCATCCAGCGCGTAGTCCGGCTCGATGTACCACTCCCGATACGGAGTCACCTGCACCCCCTGCGCACGCACCGTCTCCACAACGTGGCGCATGTACCGATTGCGCAGCCAATGCAGGCCGAGGGCGGATGGAACGTCCTTGTTCAGCGATTCCGCGTAAACCGCCTGCAGGAGACGGGAGGTGATGGGATGGATGACACCCGCCGCCAGTATGTGCTGCGGGCCCGCGCGAAGCAGCTCGGCCAGCTCCGTCTCGCTCAGAACCGGCTTTAATCGTGCCTGGATCCTCATCAGCAGTTCATCCGTTGAAACGGAATCCAACCCCTTCGCTTCATCGATCCTCTTGCGGATAGCCGCCAGTGCTTCCTGCTCCTCCTGCGCCAACTTCTTGTCCGTCGCCTTGATATCGTAGAGCGACCCGATGTACTGTTTCACCAAAAGGTCCCGCTTGACCTCCTTCATCGAGCCGCCCCCGCTCTCGGCGATCAGGGCCAGCGCCATCCAGGGGTCGCGCACCTTCACCACCTCAAACTTCGTCTCATCCTGAAGATTGGCCGATGGCCAGCCGGTCATCGCCCCTTCCCAGTAGGCCGCCAGGAACCGCTCCAGCTCAGAGGAGAAGCTTTTGAGGTCGGTTCCATCGATTCGATGGTGATCCTTCTCGTAGGAATAGACCAGCGTCCTCTTCTCCTCGATAAGTGGACGCACGACCTCCGGCTCCTCGAGCAGCCAAGTGGCGGTCGCGCCCAGCCCACCCCGCCGGACAATCGCAGAGGCGAGGTTCCCTACCGACGGCACCCCGCCCTGGTTTCCATAATCCCGCTCGGAACTAAGCGCATCCACGATGTGATAGACAAACGGAACATCGCCGACCAGATACTCCCGGAAGAACGGCTCGAAGAAGCGCGGGTTATTCCCCTGTCGGACGGAAGGACGGATGTACTGCCGCTTCACCTCACCCCTCGCCTGGCCGTGCGTCACTTTCAAGGTCTGGATGCGGGATTCGTAAATATCCCGCTGCGCCACCGGCCTCCACTCGGGAAACCGGGTGTTGATGAAGTGCAGTGGATCCAGGAGGTCGACAGCGTAAGGAATAGCGAATAGAGTCGTGGCTGCTAGACCCCCCGCGGTGAGAGGATATGGCCCCTTGTACTGAAGGGGTTTGGATCGAGCCGGTAGGATCACCTGCAGTTCCAGAACCACTCCCTCTCGGTAATCCTTCTCGCCGTCGAGGAGCAGTTCCAGCGTAAGGTAAACCTCGCCTTCCTTCTCCACCAGCGAATCGTAGAGAACCTCGTACTGATAGGGACCTTGGGTGATCCGGCCCAACCCCTTCGGATCCAGGGCCGTTTGCAGGTCCTGAACGAGTATGGCCTTCTGCTCGATAACCGATAGATCCGCCAGCCTAGCCAGCTTGAATTTCCATAGAGTCTCTACCAGCCCATCCAGCGCTTCTTGGCGGAACCGGTCCAGCGCCTCCGAACGCAACCGGGCGTAGATGTACCGGGCCGGGTTGTAGTAAGAGACCGGCGGTTTGTCGTGCGGCGCGCCGGGATCCTGAGCCAATCGCTTGACGGCTTTCATCATTGCCTGCTCGTGGCTGAGAAGATTCTCCTGCCGATAAAAAACCCGGCTCTCCAGGAATAGGTCGGCGAGGACCTGCATGTTCCCGCCGGTCTGCCTCAGGAGCTGTCCGAAGGTGTCATCGAACCTCGCGTACATCGGCTGCTTCGGCTGCTGGCTATGTCCCTGCCGGTACTTCTGTTCCTCTACGATTGCTGCCACGGCCTCTCTGAGACGCCGAGCCTGCCCCTTCGCGGAGATCTCCACCGCAGGCCTCTGCAGGAAGCCGATGATCGGCGCTGGCGCCTCCTCCAAGCCGGCACCGAAGTGGTCAGCGAACCGGTCGAAATAATCATCCTCCGCGGGGGCCGGCGTAGCGCCCCGACCCAACAGTTGTTCGATCGAGGTGGCAAGCACTGGGTCCTTCATCCAGTCGGCCGCGGTCGGCCAACCGATGGCCCCCTCTCCCCGGTAATCCGACCCACCGATCACCGGCATGTCGTACTGTTCGGCCAAGTCGATCACTTGCTGGATATCGGCAACCGCATTGGGATGATGATGCTCGATTCCCGCCAGATCAAAGGCCTGGATGCCGATCTTCCTAAGCTCCGGAACCAGTTTCTGGAGGTCGGGCACCTGCACCTGCATGGTGAAGGTGGGGACCATCCCTAATTCTGTCAATTGGGATACCACCTGCTCGTACTTCGGGAAACCGTAAACAGACAACAGGGGGAACTTGGCTAAAATCTCCCGCCGGATCTGGTCTGCCTCCCTCTGAAGCTGGGTTGAGTCAACCAACCCCGGGGCAAGGATGGCGGCGCTGTAAGACAACTGCCGATCCGTGATATTCTTTCCATCGGGTGAGATCGCCAGAAGGTCGGCCAGATAGATGTTGATCTTCTTCTGTGATCGAAGTATTGAAGTTTGCTCATTCGCGCGAGCCAGCTTGGCCCTTTGGAACTGGTCCACCATCTGTACCAACTCTTCAGGGATCTCCCCATTCGGCCCCACCGGAACCCCCCAACCCACCACCCAGGCGTCATAGCCGGCGGCCACGCCACGGTGAAGGGCTGCCCGCAGCTCCGTGCGACGTGAATGCACCGGCGCCTTGAACTCCACACCGTACAGAACACGCATCGGTTTCTCGGCTCCCCCATTCACAATCTGCGCCGCTTGGAACCCCTCTCGAACGTGGGCCAACGTCTCGTGGTCCACCAAACCGACCACATCCGCCCCAGCCTGGTGAGCGGCCCAGATCATGTGCGCAGGGGAAAAGACGCCCGGCAGGCTCGGATAAGACGCGGTGGTATGGATATGCAACCAGGAACCGAGGCCTTTCGGTTCCACCGTCCGGATCCGCGTAACAGGCACGCCACTCTGCTCCAGCTTCCGCAGAGTCCGCAAGGCCTGCAGGCGAGCTTCTAAGGAAGGATCATCCAGGCTGACCAGCGCTTCCTCCACCGTCGCCTCCTCTAACCCAGCGGTGAACCCTTGGATGGCCAGCGCGGCCTGGCGCTGAAGGTCCAAACTGACAGAATGCGGCAGGAATTTCTGAAGGGCTTCCTTAGCGAACGATTCAACCTCGCCGCCGGCTCCCTCCCGAATCAACCGACGGAGGGAATTGACCACCCGCTCCTGTTCGGCCAATTGACCGGTGATCACTCCGACCCCCTTGTCCGGGTAGGTGTGGCGGACGATCTCCCAGCTTGCCGCTGTGAACTCCAAGGTATCCACCGCTACCTTGCCCTCGGCTCTACGGACACCGTGAACCTCCATGCCCCAGTCGTACAGCGGCTTCCCATGAATGTCGGTCATGGGCTCCGTGATGTAGGAGAGGAAAATATCGCCGGCTGCCGGTGCCAGCTCATCCAGGTCGAATTCGAGGGAACCGTCCTGGATGTTTGTTATGTCGGCATCGGAATAGCCCGCTTCTCTGAGAGCCCGGATGTCCCGGAGGCTGAGGCGGTTCCCGTTCTTCAAGCTGTTTGAAACAATCGGCTTCTTCTGCCCATCAAGCCTGGGCTCGTAGTAGACAACCCCATCTGGGTTCTTCTTCTCCTCCACTTCGTAGCCGGAATTCTCGGAGATGATTCGGAACTGCGCCCACGCCCTTCCCCCGTCCGGGTACCGAACGTTTCTTAATGGAGCGGCAACCATCTTGCTCTCGGTCGCTCCCACCCGGCCCGCGATGATGATGTGCCTCTGAGGAAATGCCGCCATATAGAGAACCGGTTGAACGGTGCCATCCTGATAAAGCCGGATCTTCTCTTCCGGAACCCCGGCCCTCTTGGCCGCCTCGATGAGCTCGCGATGATGGGGCCGGTTCAAGATCCACACCTCATAATGTTTGAGAGAGCGGTGGTTGGCCGCGGCGATTCTTTGAAAGATGGTTTCGTAAGAATCGCGCTTCAAGCTAAACTCCGCCTTTCGGCCCGTGTAGAGAACGTTCTCCGCCCTCAATTCATCTGGGAAGGTCTTTCCAAACTGAGGGGTGACCATAAAGAGGGTGACCCCGCCGTCCTGCCCTTTGGAGGTCCGGGTCGTCCCGTCCACAGGATCGTTGGAGGTCTCCGCCATCGGCCATCCGGGATGAAAAATGATCGGTTCCTCCATGGGGGGAATCTGAACATCGGGGGTCAGGCCATCTCGTAGTCCCTCCCCGGCCTTATTCCACCAGTTGTAGCCGGCAATCCTCACGGCTCGCTCCACGGCAGGCCGCATCTTTGCAGCAGAGGTTTGGTCCACCATCTTCTTGTCCCTTGAGCCGACACCCCCCTCCAGGAACACCCCAATCGCTCCATAGCCGGTCACGGGCGCCAGATCCGGCAGGACGCGTCGAACTCGGCCATCAAAGGAACCCAGCGGGAAGCGTTCAATCGTGATGGCCGAGAAGAAATTCCCAAGGTTCTGAATCGCCTTGAGCCGCTCCTGCCCAGCACCGCTTCTGGCCTGTTCAAGAAGATCATCTAACCCCTCCTCCAACCCAGCGGCGGCTTGCCGAGGGGAGATCGCCGGAGGCAAACCAACGGTGACGGGATTCCGCGCAGGTTCGGATGGGATGGCCGCGCTGGCCAGTCGCATCGCGGTTTGTCCAGCTTTGTCCAGGTCACCGACGGTCAGGGCGTGGGTCAGTTCTTCTAACCCAGATTGATTCTCCTTCTCCGATGTCGGCCGCAGCGCCCACGCCGGGGCAGACCAGGTGGAAATAGAAGCAAGGATAAGAACAGATGCCACGAACGCCTTGAATGTGCGCGATTGCATTGAAAACCTCCTGTTAATTTTGAGTAATCTTGTCATCTTTATGCAGCAGTGCGAAGAACCAGGTACGACTCCGCACCGATGGTGATGGTGGTGGCGGAGCGAATCTTCAAACTGAAGACCTTTCCCAGCATTAAATTCTTCCGGGCAAACTCTTGGAGAACGGGGATCATAGCTGTCTGAATCTTTTCGGAGTCAGCTGGGGTGATCCTAAAGGCAGACATCAGAACCCCCATGGGCATAGACGCGGTGGCTTGCACCTCGCTCACACGATCGGCATTCCAAAAAACGATATCGGAATACCTGGGAGAGGTGCCTTCCCAGGTGGTCATCGCCGCAGTGAAGGTAAGCCCCAAAGGAATCACCTGCTGATCCGGCAGGCCGGCCGGTTTCGATAAGCCCTGCTGAAGATATAAGCGGCCAGGCTCAGGGCTTATCTTGTTGACTTTGGTCACGGTCA
>JAHFFF010000200.1 GCA_023248095.1 Candidatus Omnitrophota bacterium
GGAACTCGTTAAGCTGGGGTACAACGACGGCGTTCCGGTGTCTCAATCAACAATCAGCCACTGGGAAAGGGGCACAAAGCCCGTGCCGGAGGAAGTCCTTGATCTCTTGCTCAACATCTACAAGGCCCATGCACCCCAGCGCCTCACCCAAACTCGGGCTCGTCTCGCACTCTCTCAACCCCAACTCGGCCAGGAACTCGCTATGCTGGGGTACAACGGCGGCGTTCCGGTGTCTGCAAAAACAATCGGCAAGTGGGAAAGGGGCGTATACCCCGTGCCGGAGGAAGTCCTTGATCTCTTGCCCCAATTGTCCAACGCGACCGCCAGCCTGGAAGAGAACCTGTTGCTGCACGAGGTGGTGGATATGGTGATGGCGCGAGTCAAACAGGGTGAGGTGAACACTGTTAGGAGGAGCTCGGTAATCCTGACCGGTGCCGATCTGACGAGAGAGAAAGTAGAGGCCGAGGCAAGGGTGTTGGCCGAACCCCGAGGTGGATCGCTACGAGTCCAATTCAAAGGAGAAGTTGCTCACCTGCTGCTTGCTGTACCCGCCGCCGGGCTGGAGGAGGGCGTATCTCCCGCGGGCGTAGAGGCTGCAACGCAAATTCGGCATTTCATCGAAATGTTCGAGGATGGAAAGTTAGATTCGGCTCATGTGGTGGATGTTCCGGAGATTGCGGCTCACCTGAACACGGCGGATGGTAAGGGTGAAACGTGGATGGTGAACTTGCCTGCTCCGATCGATGTGGAGTCGGCTCCTCCTATTCCTGATCTCGTGATCCTCCGGCAGGAGGGTGCCGAGGTTCCCACTGCACTGGCGGGGATACAACAGATTCTGTTACCCGCTGGGTTGGAAGAGGCGAAGGCCACTCTGGAAGCTCTTGCCCGGGAAGGGAAGAAGGTTCAGTTGGCCTTGGTCGCCCCGGAAACAACCGGGCTGGAAGAATTGGATAATCTCTTCCGCACTCACGGTGTGATCGGTGTTCGGATGACCCCGGATACGGCTGCGGTGATGAACCGCATGAATCTGCAGGAACTGACCTTGCTCCTGCTCAACCTCCAGGGCCAGAATCCCGGCCTCATTCTCCGAGCCGGGATGGAGGAGCAGGCCAACGGCGAACGCCGCCTCTACCTCGCTGCGTAAAAAAATCCCCCCCAATCCTTCAACTGCATCTTGATAAATAGCGTCCCTTATGTTACATTGACGCCCAATCATGGCGAAACCGCGCATCAGCACACTCTTACTTGTCATTGCCCTCCTGACAGCCAGTATTGCCGCCGTTAATTTCTACATTGCCCGGAACGCCGAACACGCCACCCGCGTCTGGACCGAGGATCAGCTCAAGAAGACTCGCGAAGCCAAGAAGGCCTTGGAGGATGAAAAGGAGGAGCTGACCAAGGCCAAGACCGCGCTCGAAGAGCAGGTAGCCGATTTGACGAAGAACGCCAATGCGGTGGCCGATCAATTGGCGCAGGAGAAACGGGCGAAGGAGGCCTTGACCACGGAGCTGGCTCAGGTTCGCCGGGACTCGACGCAGATGAAGTCGCAGCTGGATTCGGAGAGAAATGAGAAGCAATCCTTGACGGCCGACCTGGCGAAGACCAAGCAGAGTTATCAAGCCCTGAGCAACGAGCTGACGACCCTGCGGCAGGCGAAGGAGGCCCTTGAGAAGCGCGTCAAGGAGATGTTGGCGGCTCGCGCTAAGGAAGCGGAGCAGATTGTCGTAAGCGGGACCGGGGCTGCTCCCACTGGGGCTCCAACGGCAACGTCGTCTACCGCTGGGACTACCACCGGAACGGCCGGCGGGACGCAGGCGGCGAAGCCGACCACCGGCCTTCCGGCTACGAGCGGCGGCGGAGGCGGCAGGTCTCTCGAAGGGAAGGTTCTTGTGATCAACCGGGAATTCAATTTTATCGTCATCAACTTAGGAACCAAGGATGCGGTCAATAAGGGGTCTCGGTTTGCGGTGCTGCGGGGCGGTAAGCCGATCACCACCGTCGAGGTGGAGAAGGTTTACGAGAACATGTCCGCAGCCAACATGCTCGAAGAAACGAAGAAGGGAACAGAGGTTCAGGAAGGGGACGCTGTCCGTTTGATCTCCTGAAAACTTCCGTTGCAGGTGGTTGGCAAATCTCACCGTTCAACCCGCTCGAACCGTTCAAGGTTCTCTAACCGTTCCAGGGGATAAATCGATTTCGCACCGGGCCCTCCTTTTGGGGGCGCTGTCTCAGGGGCCGACGCGGATCCTTCACTGCCTGGCCTCCGATGACGTTCAGCGGTCCCGTGCCGCCATCGAGGCGCTCGGCATCTCCGTCCGCCAGGAGGGAGATGGCTTGATCGTCGACGGCCGAGGACTCCAGGGGCTCAAGGCACCCCAAGGATCGCTGGAGATGGGCAACTCCGGCACCACCACCCGACTGTTATTGGGAATTCTGGCCGGGTGCCCATTCGAGGCCACGCTTATCGGGGACGCCTCCCTTTCCACCCGGCCTATGCGCCGGGTCACCGAGCCGCTGGAGAAGATGGGCGCAGCGATCCGCGGCGCCCAGGGAAACGATCAACTGCCCCTGACCATCCGCGGGGGTCCGCTGCGGGGGATTCGACACACCCTTTCGGTTCCCAGTGCGCAGGTCAAGTCGGCCCTCTTATTGGCGGGCTGTTTTGCGCAGGGACCGACCACGGTGGTGGAATCGAATCCCACGCGGGATCATACGGAACGGATGCTCACCTTTCTGGGGGCGAAGATCATCCGTAAAGAGGGAGAGGTGACTGTGGAACCGGGCGGCACCCTTCGCGGAAAAGAACTGGAGGTGCCAGGAGATTTTT
>JAHFFF010000044.1 GCA_023248095.1 Candidatus Omnitrophota bacterium
GGAAAGGGATCCTCTTCTTGCGTCTTTAAGCTCGCCAGCGCCAGCCGGCGCTCCTTCTCAAAATCCTCCTGAGGAAAGCTCGGCTCCAGCAAAAGTTCCGACAACAGATCAAGCCCGCGCGGCAATTCCGAGGAAACGAGCTCCAGGGTAAGACCCAGGCTGTTTCGCCCGCTGAAGGAATTGATCTCGCTTCCCATCTGCCTGAGCAACTCCGTAATCTCCTCAACCCCTTTATGGCGAGTTCCGCGGGTCAGCATTTGCGCCGTCAGCCCGGAGATTCCGTTGGTCTTGTCCGTCTCATACCGAACTCCACCCAGCATGGAAACCTGCACCGTCACTAAAGGCAAGCGGGGATCCTGCCGAAAAATCACGCGCAGGCCGTTGTCCAAGCGAACCTTCTCGGCAACCAGCTCCTGCCGCTGACCCGGCCCCTGCTTGTCGACCACCGCCGTTCTCCCTCTGGGAAGAAGGGACACGAGGGTCGAGGAGTCCTTCACCAGGTAATGCTGGGCCGCATGCCGCAAATCCTCCGCGCTGACCCGATCCACTCCCGCCAGATACCGATCGGCGAAGGTCGGATCACCCACCATGACCTCGTAAGTGGCCAGGTCCGACGCCTGCCCTCCCACGGTCTGTCGCCCCGACAAGTAATCCCGCAACAGGGCCTTCTTACCGGCCACGATCTCCTCAGGTGAGAAGGGCTCTTCCTTGGCCCGTTTGAATTCCTTCTCCATCCCGGTAAGGGCCTCGGAGACACGATCCGGATCCGTCCGCATCGAAACGGTCACAAGCCCGCGAGCCTGCGGTGTATAGTTCCAGCTGTGAACCGAATGCACGATCCCGGCCTCCCGGAGGGCCAGCTCCAGCCGAGAACCTCTGCCCCCTCCCAAAAGCCAGGATAAGAGATCCAGCGCAAACAGATCCGGATCATTGACAGAGACACCAGGGAAACCGACTGAAACGAAGGCCAGGTTGGCCTCCGCCTCCTCTGTGATCTTTCTTGGCGCCTGCGGCAGCGGTTCCTCCGGCATGACAATCGAAGGAACCCTCCCCGGCCGGATGGATGCGGTCAACTCCTGCATTCGCTGAACCACCTCCTCCGCGTTGACATCCCCCACCACGGCGATCACCATCGTGTTGGGGAAATAGTGGGTGCGATGGTATTGCTTTACATCCTCCGGTGTAAGCTGAGTCAACAGGGGCTCATAGCCGATGATCGGGATCCGGTAGGGATGCACCCGATAGGCATTGGCGAAAAGCTCATCCCACGCCACCTGCGCCGGATCATCCCGACGGAGTTTCAACTCCCTGAGGACCACCTCTCGCTCTTTCGCGAATTCCCCCGGATCCATGCTGGGGAAGAAGAGGGCATCCACCAGCAGATCGGCCGCCTCCGACCAGTACTCCCGATTGACGAGCAATTGGTAGCCGGTGGTGTCGTAGGTCGTGAATCCCTGGGATGTGCCCCCGTAGGAGCGAGCCTCTTGCTCCACCGCCCCCACCGGCCTGCGGGCCGTTCCCTTGAACAGCATATGCTCCACCACATGGGAAACGCCGGCCCCCAACCAGGGCCCCTCGGTCGCCGAGCCAGTTCGGACCACGGCATGAAAGGCCACCAAGGGATGGGAATGATCCTCTTGCACCAGCAGGGTCAAGCCATTGGGAAATACGCGCCGGACCACGTTCGGCCGACTCATCTCTTGGAGTGACTGTTGTAGGGAAAATGGCTGCATGGCGGGGCTACCTATGCTCCGACAACCGGTCAGGAGAAAAATAAGGAGAGCAACTAAAACCGTCTGCGGTTCTCTCGCAACTTACGCCGCCGGGCCACCGATGGCTTCTCATAATGTTTCCGGGCCCGGACAACCTTCAAGATTCCCTCCCGCTCGACCTTCTTCTTCAGCCGCCGGAGGGCCTTCTCCAGGGGTTCATTCTCTCGGACTTCAACTATAGGCATGCCAACATCTTACCGTAGGCAAAATGGGGAGTCAAGGCTCGCTGAGGAGTTGTCGCTGAGGAGTTACTCCGGCTGGTACTTGACGAGGAACTCGTAGCGGACCTGGCGCTGTTTCATCTCTTTCTGGAAGCGGGGATATGGGATGGCCGCTTGGGCATCTTTCACCGCAAGATCCGCCAGGCGAGGGTCGGAGGCCTCCAAGACGGCGATCTCCTTCAAGACCCCGTGCGGTGCCAAGACCAGCTGCAGACGGACCGTCCCATTCATTCGGTTGGAAGGATAATGGAGGTGGGCCTTGAGGTGCTGCCGGACCCACTCCTTGTGCTCGATCGAAGCGAACTCCCCTTCCGGTAAACTCATGGCAGAGGCCTCTTCGGTGACCGGAAGATCGACGTCCGGCGAGAGACGGGCGGTTGGGGTTGGAAGGCTCGGAAGATCTTGCGGGGGTTCGGGTGGCTTCGGTTTTGGCAGCTCGGCCGGCGCCAGCCGCGGGATCGTTCCGGTGTTAGCCGATTCCCCACCCGTGGGCAGAAGATCCACAGCCGATGCAGGCCGGGCCGTTGGAGTGGTAGGCCTGGACGGAGCTCGTCGAGGTTCTGGCGGTTGAGGAATCGGCAGATAAGAAACCTCGAACGGATGAAGCAGTTCACGCGGGGGAACAAACGATGGGGGAGGCCGGATGATCATTAAACCCAGATGCAGAAGGATGGAGAAGATAATCGCGGCTCTCAGATTCATCCCTTCCCCTGTTTGACCCCCCAGCGGTCCGCGAAGATCAGGTCATCGAGCTCGAGCCTGGAGGCCCAGCCGACTTCTTGCAACTCCGGCTGCGGCAGAAATTCAATCGGGTAACCGATGCAGAGATAAGCCACCGGCAGAATCCCCCGTGGAATGCGCAAGATCTTCTTCAGGCGGTCGTTGCTGAGGATGCTGACCCATCCGACTCCCAGCCCCTCTGCCCGGGCCGCGAGCCAAAGGTTCTGGATGGCGCAGCAGGTGCTGTATAAATCGGTCCGCCGGATCGTGTGACGACCCAAGACGTGAGGGCCGAACCGCTTCGGATCGCACGTGATGCACAGGTTGACGGGTGCCTCTTCAATCCCCTCCAATTTCAGCCGATCGTAGAGCCGACGTCGCTTTCCCCGGAAGACTTGAGCCGCCTTTGCGTTCTCCCGCTGGAAAAGCCCTTTGATCTCTCCCTTGACCCCCGTGTCCCGGATGACGATGAAATTCCAAGGCTGCATGAAGCCGACGGACGGGGCGTGGTGGGCCGCGGTCAGGATCCGCTGCAGGACCTCCTCCGGAATAGGGCGCGGGAGAAATCTGCGGACGTCACGCCGCGAGAAGATGACCTCATAGATGGGATGTTGAATCACCTGCTCCACGAAACAGCCTTCTCCCTCCAACCCATCAGCAGGGTCCCGGCAACGGAATAAAGAATCAGGAAGAGGCTTGCAAACAGCACATCTCCGATAAAGGAGCGCTGAAAATAGGGGAACGCGCCGGCCACGGCGTCGGCGAATCCACGAGCGGTTCTCGGCCAGATGCCGCAGGTCCCGGTGGCCCAGTCACCCACCGCCAGGACCAGATGGAAGATCGGCGAGGAGAGGAGCAGCCCGGTCATCAAAGAACGAAAATTCGGCCGCACCCTCAGCGCGAGAATGGCCGCCACCACCAGCCCCATCCCCACAAGCCGGACCCATGTGAAGACCGAAAACCCTAAAAGGAGATCCCGGATCACCACACCGCCCAGACCCACCACCCAAAGCTCTTTGGGACGAAGAAAACAGGCAGCGCAGAGGATTGCACCCAGAATGGGCGCCACCCCAAGGACGTGATGAAACTGTGCCGCAATGAGACCGCAAACCAACGTCAAAGCTCCCGTCGCAATCATATCAACCTCCTGGTTATGAGTTCTTTCATCTCATTCTTTCCGATCAAGATCAAGCTTAAACGTAACGGGAATCTCCACCTGTGAGGCAACCACCCGCCCAGCCTTACGGGCCGGAACAAATTGCCACTCGCGTAACGCAGCCAGCGCGGCACCGTCCAGCAGGGGATAGCCTGAGCTCCGGTTCACCTGGAGAGAAACCACATTCCCCGAGGGTGCTACTGACGCACGAACCAACACGGTGCCCTGCCATCCCCGAATCCTCGCCTCAAAGGGGTAACGAGGGGCCGGGTTGTTCAAACCAGCAGGCGCCCCCTGTATCACGGCACCGCCGTCGTTGAGCCAAATCTCCCGCTGTGGAGCGGCGGCCTTCCCTGATTTCTTATCCGCCGGGAGTTCCCCTTCCAGTGTCCCTTGCTCCCCCTGAGAGACAGACCCTGAAGGAGCGGCAACCAGCTCCAGCTCGATGGAACTGATCCCCGGGGTCACGTCTGTCTGAACACCAGTGGCCAATCCACCCAGGGAAACCATCGGCACCAACAGAAGTGCGTGCAACATGACTGAGAAGAAGGTCGGTTTGACCAGGGGGCGTCCTATCGGGAATCTCCTTCAGAAAGGGTCATGATGCGGATCTTCAAGAAGCCAGCGCTTCGGCACAGGTCCCACAACTCAATCAGCTTATCCACCCGAGCGCTTCTGTCCGAGCGAATCAAGAGAGGCTGGTCACTCTTGAAGTTCGCCAGTTTCTGCCGCACCTCCTTCAGCGTCACCGCGACATCGTTGAAGTAGACGGCGTGTTCCTTGGTCAGCGTGATCACTGCATTCGATTCAGTCAATCGTTGACCCGTCCCTGCTTTCGGAAGATTGACCTCGATCCCTTGCTCCAAAAGAGGAGCGGCTACCATAAAGATGATCAGGAGCACCAGCATCACATCCACCAACGGGGTGACGTTGATCTCCGACAGGGGCGTCAAAACCTGCCGCTCAATCTTCATGCGGCCCCCTTGGAAAGGAGATCCTTCAGCTGCTCTGAGAAATCCTCCATCTGAACGACGATCCTTCTGGCCCAATTGAGATACGCGTTATAGGCCATCACCGCTGGAATTGCCGCCGCCAGGCCGGCAGCCGTTGTAATGAGGGCCTCGGCAATGCCGGGGGCAACGACCGCCAACGAGGCGGATCCGACTGCACCGATCCCCCGAAAGGCGTTCATGATCCCCCAGACGGTGCCCAGAAGGCCGATGAAGGGGGCCGTCGAACCGGTGACGGCAAGGAAGGTCAGGTACGCGTTCAATTTCTCCGCTTCCAGCACCTCCTGTCTCCTCAAGGATCGGTCGATTTCATCCCTGGGCCGGTACCGCAGGGGAACAAACGACTGAAACAGCCGCGCCAGCGGACTCATTTGAAAGGCGCCTGCCTTCTTCTGGAGGTTCTGAAAATTCTGCTCGGATGCAAAGACCTGCAGAAAGGATTCCGATTCGCTGGAGGCGGCGCTGAAATGGTCGTACTTGTACACGATGATCGCCCAAGAAGCCACGGAAAAACTCAGTAGGATAAACAAGATCACCTTGACAAAAAGGCTGGCTTGCAAGACAAGTTGAATCGCTGATTCCTGCATGGGGCCTCCTCGTTATTTTCTCAAAGAATCCTTGGGTTGGGACAACAAGATCGGCCGAAGGGCCTCCCCTCCCGGTCCTGCCACAATGGGGATCTCCCGAGCTCCCAACGTCTCATGCCAGACGTGCAAGGTGTGTCTACCGGCCGGCACGCCGGGAATGGTGAACCACCCCTCCGGATCCGTCACGGCGCAGGCGCCGGGAGCCACGACGACCCACGCGTACATCCAGGGATGGACACCGCAACGAATAATATAGCGCCCCGGCTCGGCAAAGCGCCAGTGAATATCCACGGCGTTCGCCCTTTGCCAGCGGTGCATGAGCATCGAGGGCTCCCCTTCCCGGAAGATCCGGACGTTGTGGATGACCTGATCAGAATTCCGGATGGTCAGCTCTCCGCCCCGCTTCATCGCCACCACATGGGGCGAGAAAACACATTCCCGCTGGTTCATGGAAATCTCCTCTCCGGATGGAGCAGCCGAAGGATTCACCGGTTCCTCGATCCAGACCACCGCATCCTGGATTCCCCCTGTGGGATCCACCCGCAATCTCTGCGAAGCCTTCTGCAGAGAACCGCATCCCTCCGTGGAATGCGCCCCGCTCTTCGGCTCAATCTTGACCCACTCCTGTTGCGGGACCGGACCCTCCAGCTGAACACGGCCGCGCACGATGGAGCCTGCCTCAGCCGATGCGGACGAGCCAGCGGCAAGAAGCAGGAGTGCAAGCAGATGAAACCTTCTACTGTCCATACTCGCGGTACTCCCATCGGACGATGTCGCCAGGCTTCAGCTTGGTCTTATACGGACTGACCTTCTTGGAACCGTTCAGAGAGACCGTCCACCAACGATTCGTTGCCGGATCGGCGGCCACTCCATCGATACCCGCAGTCTCCCGGGGGTTGCAGCAGACGGCACCCCGCTGTATCGCGCAGGCCTTCGCCAGCACACCCTCCGGTGTCGCACCCGGTTCCGCCTGGACCACCTTCTCAATCGGAGGCCTCCCCGCCGGCCCGAAATCCACCTGGAGCGTCACATCGAACGCCTTCCGTGTGCCCAGCGCCGCACACCCCGCAAGCGAAAGTAGAAGAAGGATCCATATTCCTGCAAGGATGTTGCCTCGTGGCCCGCGCTTGGGGTGTGGGTAAAGCAGGCATGGGTGGTCCGAGCGGGCACGGTGTCCCCGGTGTGCAAAAAGATCGGGGACGAGCGAGGCCGGCAAGATACGGGAGGGACTCATCGTTTCACCTTGATGCCGATGATGCCGGTGATCCCCTCGGAGGGAAATCCGAGAATCTCCTGATAATTCCGGTTGGTCAGGTTCTCAACTCGAACGTAAGTCTCCAACCACTCCCGGATACGGCATCCCGCGTAGAAATCCAGCTTGAAGTATCCTTCAATCTTGTTCCTGGAGTTGGTCCCCGTGGACTCCTCCCGGCTGCTGATCAACAATCCGTCCAACCGGCTTTCCCACCGGCCTGCGGCGTATTTCAGGCTTAATCCCGCGGTGTTGTTGGGGATGCGCAGAAGCTCGTCCTCCGTGGCGCGATCGTGCGCGGAAGTGGCGGTGTAGGATCCTTTCACCGTCCAGGCCGCCAACGGGTGCCATTCCAATTCCGTCTCGATGCCGTCCACGCGAGCCTTCCCGACGTTCATCGGCGCGAAAGTGGTCGGAGTAACCCGGACCACCTGGATCAGGTCCTGATAGTTGGTCCGGTGAAAGGTGGCAGACCAGAGCAAGAGGTCATTCAGCAGACTTTGGTCCCATCCCACTTCAAACGTTTCGCTCCTCTCCGGGCCCAGTGCCGGGTTCCCGAAATTCGGGAAGAAGAGCTCGTTCATCGTGGGGGCCCGGAAGCCCTGCCCGTACCCGCCGCGCAGTTTAAACCCGATCGGTTCGAAGAAGTAACTGGTAGAAGCCTCCCAGACATGATCCGAGCCGAACGAACTCTCCCGGAATGTCCGGACCCCGGTGATCACCGTCAGCGGCTCCATGGGATTCCATTGGTTCTGGAGGTAAGCGGCGCGGGTGTTCTGCGCTTTCGAAAAATTCTGGTCGGCTCCCCCGCTGCGGCGGTCCGCCTCCCGGTCCTCGTATTCAAGACCGGCCGTCACGGTGTCCCATGAGACGGGCGTGAAGCGATTCATCCATTCCGCCCCGTAGCGTTCCGTGGTCAGCTTAGAGAGGCTGTTGGCCTCGGTCCCTCCGTTGGAGGGGTCGTTGTCGATGAGGTTGTCCAATTGGGAAGAGAACCGAAGCGACTGAGACCACCAGGGAGTCCACTGGTTCTCCCAACGGGCCGATCCGATCGTCTGCCGGAGCCGGTCCACCCGGTTCGGGTCCGGCCGAAAGGCCCCGTCATCCAGCCCGACGATGGTGAGGTTGTGGTTCAGGGAAACGTCCAGCTTGTTTTCTGAAGAGAAGTCGTAACCGACACGAGTGGAAAAAGCGGACCTGCGGTAGTCGTCATTTTGGCTGAGCCCGGACGTGTCGTAACGGGAAGCGGACCCGGAGAGATGCCAATCGCCTTTCGCCCCCTGCACCGTGGCGAACTCCCGGAAGGTGTTCCTGTTTCCGACCTCCTGCGCGTAGGAACCGCTCAAGGGGCCTTCGCCTCGATGGGTCGTCAGATTGACCACCCCAGCCATGGCGTCCGCCCCGTACAAAACGGAGGCGGGACCCCGCATGACCTCCACCCTTTCCAAATTGTCCGCCGGAATGCTCTGAAAATCGAAAAAGCCCAGGGTGGGGCTTCCGACGTGGGCGCCATCCAGAACTACTTGAACCTGAGTGGCACTGGCCCCTCGCAGAACCAGCGAGGTAGTCCTCCCAGCCTGCCCGGACCGGCGGACCAGGGTGCCAGGAACCTCCCGCAGCGAGTCCGCCAATTGCGGCCTGCTTTCAGGCAGATCCTCCGCTTGCACCACCGATACCGCCCGGGTAATCTCTTTCGCGGGCATCTTCGACTTGGTCGCCGTCACCACCACTTCCTTCATGCGCGTAGGCTCCTCCGCGCTGGACACCCCGTTCATCGAAACCCAACTTGCCGCGGCCACCACCCAAAATACAAATACGATGCGCCGCATATTAATTCCTTCCCATGGAATATTTCCGCGCCGCCTGCACAAAACGTTCCGCCCAGCGCGGCTTATTCCAGAAATGCAGATGAATGTAGGAGGCTAGCAAAGAACCCCGCGCATAACCTTCCAAACGGGGCCGGCCTCCATGACGCGCCTCGGCCTGGTACGCCGCCGTGGCGGAACCGGGGGCCTGCCGTAAAACCGAATGGTGGAACTCGTGTCCCCGCGCCCGTTCCCCTACGCGGGCCAGGAAGCTCCCTTTCCGTGCGCGAACCTCCTGATAGCCGAAATTCTGCAGGCGGTCCGTCATCTGAACGTCCGCCGGAACGAGGCCAACCATCGGATAGCGCCTCCCCCGCGCCGTCGAGAGGGAACGGGCCAAAACCATCAGCCCTCCACACTCTGCATAGGCCGGGAGACCGCCGCCCACTCTCTCTCGGATCTGCTGATGCAAACTCCGATTCCTGGACAGTTCGGGAGCGAACTCCTCCGGGAACCCGCCGCCCAAATAAAGGGCGGCAACCCCTCTGGGAAGCTGCCTGTCCCGCAACGGACTGAAAGGAACCACTTCCGCCCCCAATTCCTCCAACAGTTCCAAATTCTCCGGATAATAGAAATGGAACGCCTCATCCAGCGCAACACCGATGGGAATCCTCGCCGTTCGTACTGAGCCTGTCGGCCGAAGGACAAACGGATTGGATTGAGCCGATACCGGTTCCGCCTTCCGGGCGATGCGGAGCACCGCATCCAGATCCCACAACTCCCGGATTTTTCCCTTCAACGCGGAAAGGACCGCCTGCCAAGCCCGGTTCTCCTGCGAGGGAAGCAACCCGAGATGACGTTCCGGCAGATGAAACCGATCCTCCCTCGGCAGCCACCCCACGACCGGGACATGCGCCAAGCGTTCGATCGCCTCCTTCACCAGGCGGTAATGGCCCGGGCCGGAGAGACGATTGACGATGCACCCGGCAATCTGCACTTGACGGTCCAACTCCACGAATCCCCGGACGATCGCCGCCGCCGAACGGGAGACGGCTCCGGCATCGATCACCAACAGCACCGGACAGTTCAGCATCTTCGCCAACTCCGCGGTGCTCCCATGCTCGCCGACCGGCCCGATCCCATCGTAGAGGCCCATCACCCCCTCGATGACAGCCAGATCCGCTCCCTTGCAGGCGCGCTGGAAAAGCTGAGTGAGGCTGGGCCTCGGAACCAGCCAGGTGTCCAGGTTCCTGCAAGGACGACCAGCCGCCCGCGTCAGATAGCCCGGATCGATGTAGTCCGGTCCCGCCTTGAACGGCTGAGGCTTCAGCCCCAGCTCTTGCAATGCCAGACAAAGACCGGCCGTCGCGCTGGTCTTGCCTACCCCGCTGTGCGTGCCGGCGATCAAAATCCGAGGAATCTTCATCGCAGGAAGATCCGAACGGCAACGGCACAAAGAACCGCCAGAATCGAACAGAGATACATGAGCCGGATGGACTCGGAGATTCTTTCCGGTCTGAGTTCCCGCAGGGGATCCCCCAAAGGGGGAGCCTCCGTCGGTTTGCCTTGATAATAATTGGTCCCGCCCAGCTGAATTCCGAGAGCGCCTGCGATTGCGGCTTCGGCAATGAAGGAATTCTCTCGAGTCGGCAATCCATCCCGGCGCATGGCGAGAAGAGACCGGCCCCCGGAACGATGCAGGATCTGCGCAGCCATCGACAGGAAGAAGGCGGTCAATCGCGCCGGGATCCAGTTCATCGCCCGATCCACGGCAGCGGCCACGCTCCCAAAACGAAGGTAGCGGGCACTCCGGTAGCCGACCATCGAATCCAGCGTATTGACCGCCTTGTAGAGGCAAGCCAATGGCGCTCCGCCGATCGCAGCGTAAAACAGGGGTGCCACGATTCCATCCATGGCACTCTCGCCGATCGTCTCGACCGCGGCTCGAACCACCTCCTTCTCATTCAAATTCTCCGTGTCCCGGCCGACGATCAGGGAAACCTTCCTCCTCGCCTCCGGGAGGTTGTTCCCCTTCAGGGCTCGATAGACCGGCCAACTTTCCACGGCCAGGTCACGGGTAGAAAGGCAAACGTAGAGGAGGGCCATCTCCGTGACGGGAACAGCCCAATCTGAAATCCGGCCGGCGGCCCAAAGCAGTCCCTTGGCCGCGAGCCAAGTCCCTCCCGCGATCAGCGCCACCAAGATCCCGCCGGCCAGCTTTTCATCCTGCAATCGCGCTCGGACCCAATGCTCACCCCGGTCGATGGCCCACCCCATGCCCCGCACAGGATGGGGCAGCCATCTTGGATCCCCGATGGCCAGATCCAGCAGATAGGCGGAGGCCAGGGTTACACTGAAGGAATCCATGCCATCTCCTGCAAAATCTCGTCCACCGCAAGATGAGTCCGTACCATATCCGCCAGTTCGTCGTAAGGGTCCTGCTCCGCCGGATATTCGCTCGGCGCCGGCTCGGCAAGGCCGGCTGCCCGGCGCAGCCGGTTCAGGAAACACCGGCGAAATTCCGCCTCGTCAAAGAGGCCGTGCAGATAAGTACCCCAGACCGGCCGGTCCTCCAGCCGGCATCCATCCAACT
>JAHFFF010000201.1 GCA_023248095.1 Candidatus Omnitrophota bacterium
TCGATGTCTGCCCGGATCAGCCAGCGTTCTTTGCCACGCTGACGGATGATTTCCACCCGGTTTGAACCGAACTTGGTGATGCCACCCGCTTGGCTGATTGCCGTCAGAAGGTCCATGGTTCCCTGGATATCGAATTGTCCTGGTCGGGTGACCTCTCCAATGGCGGTGAATTTTGCGCCCGATAAGGTAACGGTCACCTGGAATCCTTCGGAGGCGTGCATCTTGACATAGATCGTATCATGCGGAAGCACATGAAGGTTAGGCTGCTTGCCCTCGAGGATCTGGTCGGCGTCCACGCGGACCAGGAGTTTTTCCTCCCCATGTGGGCGAATGAGCTCAACCTCGCTCAGGCTTCCCTTGGCGACCCCTCCAGCCAAACTGAGGGCGGTGAGCAGATCCAGGGTGCCATCGGTGGGATAGGACCCGGGCTTTTCTACCTGGCCAAGGATTGTGAAGTTGGCCTTGACGAGGTTGGCCGTGACACCCGGCTTGACAATGTAGTCTTTGTCCAACCGCTGCTGGATCTCCTGCTCGATCTCCCGCACGCTGTGTCCGGCAGCTTGTACATCTCCGATCAGCGGGAAGGGGAAGGTGCCATCGTCACGTACGGCGACCTCCTTGCTGAGATCCGTGTGGTTCCAGACCGCAATACTAAGAGAGTCTCCCGGTTGGAGGTGGTAGATGAATTCCTGAATCTCGGCCGGGGCGGCGAGTCGCTGGGAAACCGCGCTGGACGGTTCTCCCCCTTCAGTGACCTTAGGGGCAAGATACTTCTGTTTCAGCCTCCCCTGGATTTCCTTCTCTATCTCTTTAAGGGATCGGTCCGCGGCAAGGATTTCATCCAACCCCAGAAACAGGAGACGCCCATCCTCCCCAACCGTGGCCTTTTGGTTCAATTCTGTGTGACCCCATACGGAGATCTCCACCTCGTCTCCTGGTTGGAGCAGGTAAGATTCCATGGAGAGCTTGGCGGGAGAGAGGATCTTCAGGCCACTGGCACAGCCCGCCATCCAGGCGATGCCCCAGAGTGACAAGAAGGCAAGAAAGAGACGGGCTGGCCGACCCATCAAAACTCACCCTCGTAACCGAATATGACCCGATGATTCGTTGTGTCCCGGGTCTTCGATCGGGAGAAGATGTGGTCCAGCGTGAAGGCACCTTTCGTGGTAACCTGCCACTTCAGCCCCAGGCCGGTGGTGAAGACGCGGGTGATACTCGTTGTGGCGTTGCTACCACTGCCGCTGGATTGGCCCTTAGTGTAGGCAGCCTTTCCTGTGAACGTGAGCAAGGGAGACAGTTCGTACTCGAACCCAAAGGTGCCTTGCTGCGAATGCAACCGTGTAGCGGAGGCGGCATACGACGAGGTTTGTGTATCGGTATAGCCGAGTGTGATGTTCAGGCGCGGATTAATGGGAATCGGATATTTCGTATCCCCCTCGAACGTGGCAAACGAGTCCGAGGGCCCAAGGTGAAGGTTCCGCTTGCCGTATTTGAAGGTGCCCTTCAGCTCGAAGTCATCGGTTAATTCGTGCATCAAGGAGAACCGAGCGAAATGGGCAATCGAGCTTTTGAGTTTGTTCCCCGGGACATCCAGCTTCTCGAGCTCATACCCCGCGGAGAGCGTCCAGGTAGGCCTAAATTCTCGATCGAAGGTTGAGATTAAACCCAGCCTTTTGCGGTCCGTGGAGGCATCTTGCTGCACCTGATCATCGAGGACAGAGAAAGAGACCACGTTGACCCACTTGTCTATCTTGTTTACGGAATAAAGCACCTTGGCCTTTCCCTCGTGTTTTACCTGACGCTGGAAATCATTGCTCCTGCGAAAAAGGTCAGTGGTATCCGCCGTCCGGACGAGGGCGTTGGTTGCATCCATGGCGTAGGTCAGCTGGAATTCGTAAAGCCCGCCAGGGTCGAAGTCACAAAAGGCAGAGCCATCCCAATCGATGGAATTCCGGTTTGCCCGGTGATAGCGATGGGCGTTAACTTCCTGGGTTAGCCCATATTGAAGGGATCCTCGCGAGTCAGCGAAGAAGATTTGGCTTTCCAGGGTGCTGATCAAGTCGTTCTTCCGGTTGTTGTCTTCCAGCAAAACGTTGTCGTTGTACGTCTCGTCAAATCCATATCCCAGCTTAATCCGATCCCTCCAAAAGGCCCAGAGGCTGGTCGGCTCCCCCTCCTCCTCTTCCTTGGGAAAGATAGCCGAACGGTCCACCCCGGACACTTCTTCTGCCCAGGCGGCCCTTGCTCCAAGCAACAGCAGGGCGGCGCAAGATATCCCCGCAGATCTTAAGACAGTTTTCGCCACCAAGCTGCCCCCTGCTGGCGAGCCCGCTGGTGTGGGCTGTAGAAACTCTTGATCGCTTCGTTGAGCGCTTCCTGATCTTCCGAAGCGATCTGCTCGAACTGGATCCCTAAGTCGAAACCACCGCCCTGTGCCGGCAGGCAGCGGACAACCTTCCCTTGAGCTTGGATGGAACGGTGCAGAGGAGGGACGTGTACCTCCAGTTGGATTTGGCTGCCCACGGGGATCATTTCCTGTACGGTAACAGCAACTCCGCCTGCACTGACGTCTGCCGTGTGGGTGACGTGCCGGCCGTGTCCCTCCGTTTGGGGTTCGCACTTGATGGGCCAAGCCGCCGGCAGCCGTATGTACCGGCGGGTGTTGGAGTACTTGTATCCCTTGGACCGGCGATGGAACACGTTTTTACCAAAGCCCTCCGCGAACCACCTCCTGCAGTGCGGGCAGATTCAGCGACGTTTGGATTAAGTCCCGGTGCCAATCGAACTGAGCCAGGCGCTTGACCAGTCCTATGATATCATCGC
>JAHFFF010000202.1 GCA_023248095.1 Candidatus Omnitrophota bacterium
GCGGTGGAATTCTGATCTTATCCGTGCTGGACGCGGAAGGGTTTCAGCCGATGCGGCACCGGATTCGGGAGCTGTTGAGCGCTCATCCGGAAGAGGTTTGTCTTTCCGATCTGAACTGGGGCTGGGTGCTGGTGCCGCGAGAAGAGACGATGCTGCCAGCCGCTCTGGAACTGGCCCATCGCCGGGCATGCGGGGAAGAGGCCGCGAAAGTCTGAAGATGCAGAGAATCCTGATTATAGAAGATGAACCGGAAATCCGAAAACTGCTAGCCCGGCGTCTGTCGGCTTTGCACTTTGAGACGCTGGAAGCCGGAGATGGGAGTTCCGGACTCCAAAAAGCGAAGAGGCTAAAACCAGACCTGATCATCCTAGACTTGATGATGCCGGGAGAGGACGGGCTCCAGATTTACCAGACAATGCGTAAAGATCCGCTGTTTCAAACGGTGCCGGTCCTGTTCCTAACGGCCATTTCCACTGGGAGCAAGATGAGCCGGGAGGGACTGGCCCTGATCGCTTCAGCCAAGCACGGGTTCAAGCTGGATGGGAAATTTGAAGTGATAGGAAAACCGTATGATTCAAAGCAGCTATTGGAAACCATCCGACGCATGCTGGAGAGTTCATCAGGAGAGTGACGAACAAGAAAGGGTTCACATGGGCGGAGCTAATCATCGGTTTTTCAGTGGTTGTTATCCTGGGGGGGATTGCCCTGCCTCGGCTGCGAACCCTGATCGATGAAAGTAACCTGGTCAAGGCGGAGGCCGAACTCAAGGCCCTGCGGGTGGGGGTGGAATCCTATGCCGCTGGCCACGGCAAAGTCTATCCGGAGATGGGCTCCTCCTGGCAGTCGGCACTCACGGATGTTGCCACCCGGCCGCGGCTAATCGGGACCGCACTGCGGGATCCCTTTAGCGCGTTGGGCGCCTCCTACCAGTATCGCAAGACGACCGACGGCAAGTTTTACGCCATCTGGTCGCTGGGACCGGACCATCGGTCTGACCTCGTCTTTGACGTATCGACGGGGACTGTCACCGCCGCAGGTGACGACCTTTATATTTCCAACGGCACGAGCGGCGCAGGGGGGTTTTAACACCGCTGGGATTGTTTTCTCATCGGATGGCGAGTCAAGGAGGATTGTGATGGCTGTTCCGAAGAAAGTTCTTGTGGTGGACGACGAGCCGAATTTCTTGAAGTTGCTCAGCGCTCGTCTGCAGGTTAAGGGCTATCAGGTGATCACCGCTCCCGATGGGGAGGTCGCATTGGAAAAGATCCGGAAAGAAAAGCCGGATGCCGTCCTCCTGGACATCCTGATGCCGAAGCTGGACGGCTTGAAGGCGCTCCGAGAGATTCGGAAAACTCACAAGCAGTTGCCGGTTTATGTCCTTACGGCTTTCTCCAACGAACAAAGGTTTGGAGCGGCCAAAAAGCTGGGTGCCTCCGGCTTCATCGTCAAAAACGACGACCTAGGACGGGCAATCCGCAACATCACCAGCAGCCTGAGGTTAGCCTCCAAATATCGGCCTGTCCGCTAAGCCCATTGACGGTTCGAATCTTAGTCCTTACAATGAGCTTGTGCCGGGTTTTGAAGAGGCCTTCTTAAGGATTTTTCGAAGGAACCAAACGGAGGGGACTTTCTCTTCCACCCAAACCTCTGTATTGCCCCATCGCACCCGGCGAATCGCTGTATTGAATCAAAAGGGAGGATGCGGAAAGACTACCACGGCGGTCAACCTCTCCGCCTGTTTAGCGGAGATCGGGATGCGAGTCCTGGTAGTGGACGTAGATCCCCAAGGGCACGCGACCCTCGGGTTTGGTTACCGGGCGGATGACCTGCCGCTGAGTCTCTACCATGCCCTTAAGCCCGGAGGAGTACCTTTAGGTCGTATCTTACAGCCGACGTACCACCCCAATTTAAAGCTGATTCCCGCGAACACCCTATTGGCCTCGCTGCAAGTGGAGCTGGTGGACCAGCAGGAGCGGGAGCGTGTTTTGAGCGAGCGCCTTTCGCAGATCAGCGCCCAGTTCCACTTTGTTTTTTTGGACTGCCCACCGAGCCTGAACCTCCTGACCATCAACGCGTTGGTGGCGGCGACCGATGTGCTGATTCCCCTGCAAACCCATTACCTGTCGCTGGACGGAATGCGGGAGTTGTTCAAAACGGTCGAGCTCATCCGGGAGAGGCTCAATCCTTCTCTGGAGATTTTGGGAATCCTCCCCACATTGTTTGACAACCGGACGCGGATGAACCGGGCAATGCTCTCAACGATCCGAGAATATTTCAAGGGCAGGGTGTTCGATACGATCATCCATGCCAGTTCCGCTCTGTCCGAGTGTCCCATGATGGGCCAGCCCGTCATCCGGTACGCGCCTCAGACCCGGGGGTCTCGGGATTACCAGCAACTTGCCCAGGAGCTGCTTTCACTTCGTGACTGAACCGCCGCCGGATTTGCGGCGGGTCCTCGACCGGTTATTCTCAAAATCCCAAGGAACCCCACGGGTCGCCGGTCATGCCCTTTTTGAGAAGAAACCCCGGCCTCCGACGCTGCCTCCCTCCCACCGGCCGTTTCTCTCTAAAGATTCTTTGCGCAGTGGCGCCCAGTTTTTAAAGCAGCTGGGCCAGAGGGTTCAGGGGCCCTGTGTCGGGATTGATTTGGGCAGCGGGGCCGTGAAGCTGATCCGGATGGACCGTCTCAACGGGGCCTGGGGTGTCTCCGGAGTGGCTTGCGAGGAATATCCCCGTGACAGTTCGGAAGAAGAGAAGACCGATTTCTTAACTACCCAACTGAAGGAGTTCCGTCAGCGCGGGCTTTTAGCGGGTCGGGTC
>JAHFFF010000203.1 GCA_023248095.1 Candidatus Omnitrophota bacterium
GGCCTCTACCAAAAGAAGTCGTCCAGATATACCACGTGAACAATTAGATCTCATTTTACAGTCAGTTGGATACTCGAGATTGTGGTTGAGCAGTAACCAATTTTTACAAATAGGCTATGAAGAAAACCATCTTTGTGCAGACTTACGGGTGTCAGATGAACGTAAGGGATTCCGAGGAGGTGATCGGGCTCCTGTTGGAGAAGGGGTACGTCCTGACGGAGGCGGAGGAGACGGCGGACGTGATCCTGTACAACACCTGCTCGGTGCGGGAGCACGCGGAGCACCGCGTTTGGTCGAACGTCGGGGCGCTGAAGGAGCTGAAGGGGAGCCGGCCGGAGCTGATCATCGGGATCATGGGATGCATGGCGAAGTCGCAGAGAGGGGAGATCCTCCGCCGGATGCCGCACGTGGACTTTATCTCAGGGCCGGCGCAGTTGTACGAGGTGCCGGAGCTGATCGAGTCGATCTGGGAAGAGCGGAAACCGATGATGGCGATCCAGGAGAAGCGCCGGCAGGAGTTCCAGACAATCTCCTACCACTCCGGCAAGATATCGGCGCTGGTAACGATCATGGAAGGGTGCGACAAGGTCTGCACCTACTGCATCGTGCCGTACACGCGTGGGCCGGAGGTGAGCCGGCCTGCCGAGCAGATCTTATCAGAGGTCCGGCAGCTTGCCTCGCAGGGCTACAAGGAGGTGATGCTATTGGGGCAGAACGTGAATTCCTACGGGCGGCGGCTGCCTTCGGATGCTACCGGCGTGAGGCGGGGGGTAACCTTTCCTGACTTGTTGAAGGAGGTCAATGGGATCGAGGGAGTGGAAAGGATCCGCTTCATCACCTCCCATCCGTGGGATGCGGTGCAGGATCTCTTCCGTGCGATGGGGGATCTGGAGCACGTCTGCGAGCATCTGCACTTGCCGGTTCAGTCGGGGTCGGATAAAGTGTTGGAGAGGATGCGGCGGGGCTACACGGCGGAGGAGTATCTCGGAAAGCTGAAGCTCCTGCGGGAGAAGGTGCCGGGGGTGGCGGTGACGACGGACATCATCGTGGGATTTCCGGGAGAGACGGAGGAGGATTTTGAGGCGACCGTGCGGTTGATGGAAGAGGCCCGGTTCGACTCGGCCTTCATTTTCACTTATTCTCCGCGGCCATTCGCGGCGGCGGCCCGGTGGGAGGATGATGTGCCGAAGGAGGTGAAGGACCGGCGCCTGCAGAGGGTGCTGGCCCTGCAGGAGAGGATGTCACGGGAAGAGAGCGAGCGATACATTGGCCGGACGGTGGAGGTGATGCTGGAGGAGCCGGGGATGGGGAGAACCCGCACGAACCGGAAGGCATACTTTGAATCCAATGGAGCTTCGGCAGGGACGCTGGTGCAGGTGAAGGTTGAGGGGATACGGGGACACAGCTTGTTGGGAAAGGTGAATGGAGATCATGCTTGAGATGAATAGGCCGGCCAATAGAATTTTCCTTTCTCTTTTTGTTATTGCGATCTGCACCGGAGCACCGGTGGCGCTGGCGGCCGATGATGTCGCCTCCCTGCAGGCCGCTTTCCTGAAGGGGGAGTACGGATCGGTGCTGCGCGGGGCGGCGGCACTGGAGAAGAGGGGAGCGGGCGAGAGAGACACCCTCCTGTACCTGCAGGGTGTCTCGGCTTTCAAGTTGAGCGAGTGGGATGTGGCCCGAGCAAGGCTCAACCGGCTCATCTCGGAGTATCCGAGAAGCCGCTGGCGGGCGCAGGCTTGGCTGGCGTTGGGGGATGCGCTGGAAAGTTCCGGCCAGGGAGAGGAAGCGCTGAAGGCTTATCAGCAAGTTTACCGCGAGTCCGGCGGGGAGGCCTTATTCCCGCAGGCGACCCTACGGACCGGAAAGATCCTGCTGCGGATGGGACATTGGGGTGAATCCAAGCAGGTGCTCGAATCGCTGATCAGCCGGGTGCCGAATTCCGAGGAGGCGGCGGCCGCAAAGGAGCTGCTTCACGGAGGGGATTTTTATTACTGCGTGCAGACCGGGGCCTTCGTGAACCAGGCCAACGCGATGAAGCTGGCGGAGGAGCTCAGGCGGCGGGGATATCCGGCGGAGCTGCAGGAAGGGACGATGCAGGGAAAACTTTTCTATCGGGTACGGATCGGACGATACGCCAAGCGGGCGGAGGCGGAGGAACAGGCCAAGCGCTTGCAGGAAGACGGCTTCCCGGCGAGGATCTTCCCGTGAGCCGATTGCTGGCCATTGTGGGGCCGACCGGCATCGGCAAGACGGAGGTGGCGACGGCGATTGCCCGGAAACTTCCGGCCGAGATCGTGGCGGTCGATTCCATGCAGGTCTATCGCGGGATGGACATCGGAACGGGGAAACCGCCGGCCGCTCTGAGATCGGAGATCCCGCATCACGGGCTGGATTTGGTGGAGCCGGAGGAGGAGTTCGACGTCCTCCGGTATGTCCAGGCGATCAAGCCGGTGCTGGAAGAGATTCAATCGGCGGGACGGCGGGCCGTGTTGGTGGGAGGCTGCGGGCTGTACTTGAAGATCTTGTTGAATGGGTTGTGCCCGGCGCCGGGTCGGGACCCGGAACTGAGAGAGCGTTTGATCGCAGAAGGGAAGAGCGCCGGATCCGCCGCTCTTCACGCGAGATTGCAGGGGGTTGATCCGGAGGCCGCGCAGCGGATCCACCCGAATGATCTGCGCAGGATCGTCCGGGCCCTGGAGGTTTACCACCTGACCGGCCAGCCGATGACCTTGTGGCAAAGGGATACCGTCCCGTTTCTGGAAGGCCTGCAAGATTGCCCCGTGGTGGGGCTGACCTGCGAGCGCG
>JAHFFF010000204.1 GCA_023248095.1 Candidatus Omnitrophota bacterium
ATTGCCCTCACCAACGGCTGTTTCGATCTCCTTCATGCCGGCCACCTGCGTTACCTCGAACAAACCAAGCACCTGGCCGATGTTCTGATCGTGGCCGTCAACAGCGATGCCTCTGCCCGCCGCCTGAAAGGGCCCTCCCGTCCTCTTGTCTCCGGCACCGAACGGGCCCGGCTGGTGGCTGCGCTCAAGCCGGTCGATTACGTCACCCTCTTTTCAGAATCCACCCCAATCCGGGTGATCCGGGCAGTTCGCCCGGATGTCCTGGCCAAGGGAGCGGATTGGAAAGGCAAATCGGTGGTGGGCCAGCCGGATGTGGAGTCCTGGGGCGGCCGGGTGGTTCTTCTGCCTTATCTGAAAGGCCGTTCCACCTCTGCGCTGATCCGGCGAATCGACAGCTAAGATGCTGGTTCCCGCCCAAAAAGCAATCCTGCGTGTTTTAGATGCCAACCTCAACCGGGCCAGAGAAGGTTTGCGAGTTTGCGAGGAAGCGGCCCGAATGGTGCTGGAGGATCTCCGCCTGACCCGGCGGTGCCAGCGGGTCCGCTACGACCTGGATGCCTGCACCCGGGGGCTTGCCCGCGAGTTGCTTCTGCCCAGCCGCGATTCCGTTCAGGATGTCGGACGTCCGGCCCGGCGGGGGCCGGTCCGTCCTCACGCCGGCGTGCGTGATTTGGTCTTGGCGAACCTTCACCGCGTCCAGGAAGCACTTCGAGTGCTGGAGGAATTTGCTCGTCTGGGAATGCCCTCGCTGGCTCAGCCGCTGGGATCGCTTCGGTTTCGCGCCTACACCCTTGAAAAAGAATTCCATTCAAGACTGTCGTCTCTACGTCATCCTTGACCGGTCGGTGGTTCCAGAAGATCCCGTGCCGGTCGCCCTCGCGGCGATCCGGGGCGGGGCCGATGTGATCCAGTGGCGGGACAAATCCAGCGGGGAGAGGGAGTTCCTGGAGACCGCGCAGTTCCTGCGGGAATGCACGCGTCGAGGAGGGGCCCTTTTCGTGGTCAACGACCGGGTGGAAGCCGCTCTCCGAGTGGGCGCGGATGGGATTCATGTGGGCCATGAAGATCTGCCGGTCCGTCAGGTGCGTGCTCAGGTGGGGCCTGGCGTCCTGATCGGCCGGTCGACCCATTCGCTGGAAGAAGCCCTTCAAGCACAGGCGGATGGGGCCGATTACCTGGGAGTGGGGCCTGTTTTTTCGACCCCGACCAAGCCGGCTTACCGTCCGGTCGGTCTGGATCTCTTGGACCAGGTTCGGGCTCACATTCAAATCCCCTGGTTCGCCATCGGGGGGATTGACCTTCAAAACCTGCCTCTGGTATTATCGAAAGGTGCGGCCCGTGTGGCCGTGGTCCGAGCCGTAGCTGCTGCATCCGACCCGGAAGCAGCGGCGCGTGCCTTCAAAGGGCTTCTTCCTTGAGTCTTCTGATCGTTGGTTCCGTTGCCATTGATTCGATCGCCACCCCCTGGGGCCGTGTGGATCAGGTCCTGGGAGGATCGGCCACCTACGCCGCGCTGGCGGCTCAATTGTGGACTCCCACCGTCATGGTGGCGGTGGTGGGGTCCGATTTCCCCGCGACTTACACCCGCTTCTTCTCCAAACACGGCCTGAATGGGGAAGGCCTTCAGAAGGTTCCCGGAAAGACCTTCCGTTGGAAGGGCCGTTACGATCAGAACCTGCAGGCCCATACCCTTCATCTGGACCTGGGTGTTTTTCATGATTTTCAACCCGAGCTCTCTCCCGCTTTGCGCCGTGTCTCCCACGCGTTCCTGGGGAACATCCATCCCTCGCTTCAATGGAACGTGCTGCGTCAGCTTTCGAAACCGCGGATGGTGGCGTGCGATTCGCGGGACGATTGGATCCGCCACAATCGGAAAGAATTCGTCAGCCTTCTCAAGAGAATGGACATCCTGTTTCTCAACGATAGCGAAACTCGGCTCCTGACCGGTGTCCATGGTCTGGTGAAGGCCACTCACGCGCTGGCCCGGATGGGCCCCAAGGTTGCGGTGGTCAAGAAAGGGGAGCACGGGGTTCTCGTGGCTTCCAAGGATGCGTTCTTTTCCGTGCCGGGTTATCCCATCGCGGAGGTAGTGGATCCCACGGGTGCCGGGGATTCTTTTGCAGGGACCTGTCTGGGGTATTTGGCGACAGTCCGCCGGCCCAGTTGGGCTGCCCTCTGCCGGGCGATTCAATTGGCTTCGGTGGCGGCTTCCGTGACCATTGAGGATTTCGGGCCGGCCCGGCTTTCCGGGTTATCCCGGCAGGAGATTTTGCGCCGTGCCCGAGCGTACCAATCCATCACGCGCACGGTCTCCCTGTAAGCATGGAACAGCATCCATGCGGGTGTAGTTCAGTGGCAGAACGGGAGCTTCCCAAGCTCTTAATGGGGGTTCGATTCCCCCCACCCGCTCTTTTGCGGATTTTGTTGGTAGGGTTGATGTTGGCCGTGACAGGTGGCTGTACCCCTTACCTGGGAGAGCCGCCCGGAATCTCTTACCCGGCTGGCAGGGAGGGGATACATCGGGTTGCCCGTGGGGAAACGCTCTGGTCGATTTCCCAGCATTATGGGATTTCCGTGGACGATCTGGCCCGGGCGAACGGAATTTCCAACAAATCCAAAATCGAAGTGGGCCAGCCGCTGAAGATTCCGGCTTCGGCAAGAGGAGGCCTCACCAGGCGCCTCGGCGCACCGGCTTCGGCAAGAGGAGGCCTCACCAGGCGCCTCGGCGCACCGGCTTCGGCAAGAGGAGGCCTCACCAGGCGCCTCGGCGCACCGGGCCGTGGATCCCAGCCGGAAAGGTCGG
>JAHFFF010000045.1 GCA_023248095.1 Candidatus Omnitrophota bacterium
GACGCCGATGGGCCGGCTTTTTATAGAGGATGGTCCCCTGCAGCTTGAACAACTTGCCGTCCGCCTCCTTCGCCTCAAGGGTGAAGGTGGTCCGGTAACTCTCCCACCCCGCTGCCTTAGCCAAAAGGCCTTTAGCCTCGTTGGGCAGGACAGCCTCCTCAGAGAATACCGGCGTCAGGCCCCCGACCAAAAGGAGGAGATTCAAAACCCCAACCGAAATGAGACCTTGTCTTTTCATGCGCCCTCTCCATTCATGAATTGTCCATCCCGCAACACCGGACGCCCGCCCACCATCACATCCGACACCCGGCCCTTCAACCGCCAACCGAGGAAAGGGGTGTTGTTCCCCTTCGAGAGAAACGACCCCGCCTCCACAACCCACTCCGCCCCTAAATCCAACAAGGTCACGTCGGCCGCCGCTCCGACCGCAAGGGTTCCGCGGTCCAGCCCGAGGATCTTCGCCGGCCGGCGCGTGAGGGCCTCCACCAACGTGAACAGCTTGAGGGAACCGCGATGCACCAGCTCCGTCAGCAGGACCGCCACCGCCGTCTCCAGCCCCACGACACCAAAGGGAGCCCGCACAAGCCCCGCCTCCTTTTCAGCGAGAGAGTGAGGGGCGTGATCGGTTGCCACCGCATCGATCGTCCCGTCCTTCAGCCCCTCCCGAAGCGCCTCCAGATCCTTCTGGCTCCTGAGCGGGGGATTCATCTTGAATCGGGCATCGTAGGTACTCAGCGCCTCCTCGCTCAAGCTCAGATGATGGGGCGTCACCTCCGTCGTCACCGACACTCCTCTTTTCTTCGCCGCTCGAATCAGCTCCACCCCTGCGGCTGTGCTGAGGTGCGCGATGTGAAGCCGGCCGCCGGTGGCCTCGGCCAGCAGAAGATCCCTCGCGATCATCACCGTCTCCGCCTCCGTCGGAATCCCCGCCAGCCCAAGCCGCGTCGCGGTCAATCCTTCATGCACCACTCCATGCGCGCTTAAGCTTTTCTCCTCGCAGTGATCGATCACCGGCAGGCGGGTCATCCGGCTGTACTCCAGGGCCCGCCGCATCATCCCAGCGCTGGCGATCGGCATCCCGTCGTCGGAAAAGCCTGCTGCCCCTGCCTGCTGAAGCTCTCCCATCTCCGTCAAGGTTTCCCCCTTCAGGCCCACGGTCACCGCCCCGTAGGGCAGGATATGGATCAGCCCCACCTTGGCGCTTTCCGACTTCACATACTCCACCAGCGTAGCCGAATCCACCACGGGATCGGTGTTCGCCATCGCGCAGACGGTCGTGAATCCGCCTCGGACTGCGGCCCGGGAGCCGGAAAGGATCGTCTCCTTATGTTCCTGCCCCGGCGTGCGCAGATGGACGTGAAGATCGATGAAACCGGGCGTGATCACCTTCCCCTTCGCATCGAGGATCTCCGCTTGCTCGGCCTTGAGATTCCGGCCTACGCGGGCCACCCTGCCGTTTTCAATCAACAGGTCCGCCGGCTCATCCAGATTCTGGGCCGGATCGATGAGGTGGCCTCCTTTGATGAGCAGGCGGGCTGGGGCCTTCACGTCTCTACCCCCTCGGGACTCGGCTCCGGAACCTCCGCCGTCTGCCCGTGGTGCGTGCCCGATACCAGATAGAGGGCGGCCATCCGGACCGCGATCCCATTGGTGACCTGCTCGAGGATGACCGACTGCGGTCCATCCGCCACCTCCGGCGAAAGCTCCACCCCCCGGTTCACCGGCCCCGGATGCATCACGATGAGATCCGGCTTGGCGGTCTTGAGTTTCTCCAGGTCGATTCCGTACAGCTTCGTGTACTCTCGGAAAGATGGGATGTATCGTTCCTGCTGCCGTTCCAGCTGCAATCGGAGGGCGATCACCACGTCGGCCTCAGGCAGCGCCTCCTCCAGCCGGTAACTCACCTTCGCCCCGAGAGTTTCCATGACCGGCGGTACCAGCGTCGGCGGTCCGCACAGGGTGACCCGCGCGCCCAGCTTGACTAACCCCCAGAAGTCGGAGCGGGCAACGCGGGAGTGCAGGATGTCCCCGACGATCAGGACATTCAATCCCTCGATCCTCCCCTTCTTCTCCCGAATGGTGAACAGGTCCACCAAGCCCTGCGTGGGATGCTCGTGCGATCCATCCCCGGCATTCACAACGCTGCAGCCCACCCCCCGCGCCACCATGGCCGGCACCCCGCTCGTGTTGTCTCGGATCACCAGGACATCCACCCGCATCGCCTCGATGTTGCGCGCGGTATCCAGAACCGTCTCCCCCTTCACCAAACTGGAGGAAGATCCCTGGAAAGAGAGGATATCCGCCGACAGCCGCTTGGCAGCCAGCTCAAAGGAGGCGCGAGTTCTCGTGGAGGGCTCCAGGAAACAGAGGGCGACGGTTCTGCCCCGCAGCGCCGGCACCTTCTTGATCGGTCGCAGCGAGATCTCCTTAAAAGCCGCTGCCTGGTCGATCAAAAGCAGCAGCTCTTCGCGGGTCAGATCCTCCAGCCCCAAAAGGTCCTTCCGAGTCCATTTTTTCATGGTCGCTCCTCAATGACCACCTCATCCACCCCGTCCGTTTCCTGCAACCGCACCTGCACCAGTTGTTCCTTCGAGGTAGGCAGATTTTTCCCGACGTAATCGGCCTTGATCGGAAGCTCCCGGTGCCCCCGGTCCACGAGCACCGCCAGCTCTACAGATTCCGGCCTGCCCAGATCCGTCAGCGCATCCATCGCCGCCCGCACCGTGCGCCCCGTGAAGAGCACATCATCCACCACGATCACCCGGCGGCCGGTGATATCGAAGGAGATCTCCGTCGAATGTACCACCGGGCTCGAGCCTACCAAGCTCAGATCGTCCCGGTACAGCGTGATGTCCAGCGCCCCCACCGGAACCGGCTGGCCTGTCATCTCCTGCAGAAGCCCGGCCAGCCGTTGCGCAAGATGGTCCCCTCGTGACCGAATCCCCACCAGGCACAGCGCGTCTTGCCCCTGCCCCTTCTCCAAGATCTCATGGGCGATCCGCACGAACACCTTGCGGATTCCTTCCGCATCCAGAACGTGCGCCTTCACGGGAATAAAAAAGGGCTCACCGACGCGACCACGCGTCGATGAACCCTCTTTGCCACATGAATAAAACCCATCTTTTCCTCCCTTTCTGGCCTCGCAGGACCAGTTTAAAGGACAACAGTGTAATTACACCACATCCTCGGCATCGATGTCAAGGAGGCTTTCCTCCGGTACCCGGATGTGATGCCGGCAGATCCCCCGGCGGCTTTCCTGGACGAAGCGGACTAGATGCTCCACCTCTGGCGAGGCCTTCCCCATCGCCTGAATCGCTTTGAGCGCCTGGGTCGTGTTCAGGCCGGCTCGGTAGAGCAGCCGGTACGCCTCGCGGATCTTCCCGCGCAACTCCTCGGACATCCCCGCCCGCTTCAGGCCCACGGCGTTGATCGCCCAGACCTCCGAGTCTCCCTTCACCAGGAAATAGGGCGGCACATCCTTATTCACCCGGGCCAGCCCGCCGACCATCGAGAGGGTGCCGATCCGGACGAACTGGTGGACGGCCACATGTCCTGAGATGACGGCCCGGTCTTCCACGGTCACGTGCCCGGCCAGCAACGCGCCGTTGGCCAGAATCACGCGATCCCCGATGACGCAATCGTGAGCGACGTGCGAAAACCCCATCAGCAGGCATTCGACTCCAAGGGTTGTCCAGACCCCCTCAGCGGAGGCCCGGTGCACAGAGGCATACTCCCGAATGATCGTCCGATCCCCGATGCGAACACCGCCTGCCTGAGGCTCCCGAAGCGCTTGATGCAAATGCCCCAGCACCGCCCCAATATGGATCTGGCACTGCTTCCCTATCTCTAACGGAGCCGTGAGATACGCGTGCGGCCAGATCTTCGTCCCACGCCCGATCCGCACCGGCCCCTCAATGACCGCATAGGGCCCCACCTCGACGTCTGGTGCAATGTCCGCTTCCGGATCTATAACCGCTGTTGGATGAATGGCTAGGGTATTTGTGGTATTCACGGTTTTCTTGGCCAAAAGACTAGCGTCACCTCTCCTTTAGGCAGGCGCTCAGTATACCGCTTGAGGACCTGACTTGTCGAGCCGCGCGTCACCTCTTCATGAAGCTTCGTCAGCTCCCGCGCCACCACCACCGGAATCTCTCCCAGCACCTTCTGGATCGCCTGGAGCGTCTTCACCAACCGGAAGGGGGATTCGTAGCAAATCACCGGGACCTCCTCCTCCGCCAATTCCTTCAGCCATCGTTCCATCGCCGCCGACTTGCGGGGCGTGAATCCCTCAAACCGGAACCGCTCTCCCCGAAAACCGGAAAGGGCCAGGGCGCTCGTCACAGCGCTGGGGCCGGGAACCACCGTCGCCGGAATCCCCGCCTCCGCTGCCTGCTCCACCAGATACGTCCCCGGATCAGACACCACCGGCATTCCGGCATCGGTGACCAGCGCGACCGATTCCCCGTTCTTCAGCCGCTCGATCAGCTCCGCTGCCCGGCTCCGCTCATTATGTTCATGCAGGCTCACCAGCGGTGTCCCGATCCCGTATTTCTGGCAAAGCACCTTCGTCCGCCGCGTATCCTCCGCCGCAATCAGCGAGACAGCCTTCAGGGCCTCTAGCGCCCGCAGGGTGATGTCCCCCAGGTTCCCAATCGGCGTACCCACCAGATAGAGGATTCCCATACTCATGATCCCAACGTTATCAAGATCGACCGGGAAAGGCAATCGCGGGTTATGCCCCGGTCTGCACGGCTTCCAGCCGGGCGGCGAATTCCTCCAATCCGCCAGAGATCACATCGCTGGGCACATTCAAGAGAACCAAGATCTCACGCAACTGCTCTATGAATGTGGCCCCTTGGGGAGACTGCGGTAGGATGGCTACCCTGAACCTATCCTTAAGGTCAGGCCTTTCAGCCAATTCCTTAAGTTGTTCGGCTTCCCCTGAAGTTCCGTAATAGTGGGCTACCTGCGCACCCCGCATCTTTAAGTGCTGAAGGGTTTCCAAGGGGTTGCGATCGATCAGGATGTGCTCTTGCTCCAGGAAGGCAAGGTACTCGATGAGGCCAAATTGCGCGGCGACACTCGGGCCGATGACCACCCATTTCATCTCCGGGGTTGCTGCCTTCGCCTTCACCCACAGCTTCGCAAGGGCATCTGCCTGATATTCTTCCAGCCCGGAATGACCGTTCCCCGGAAAAGAAGGAGGTTCTTGGAATGGCTTGAGTCCGCGAACTTGAACGGGACTGGCGATGATCGTGGTTAATTTCTCTATCAGGAGACCGGTCTGTCCCTCCAGATACGACTGCTGGTCCGCCCGTGGCCCAATCAACCCCGGATACCGGGATAGCTCCTCGAGAATGGACCAAGCTTCCTGCAGGGAGATCCTTCCGTAGCTGAGCCTTCCTCCCCGGTATGCCTCCTCCGCATCGCCCAACAATGTCACGAGATCCTCCACCGGATCAGGCACCGATCCATCTCCGTACACGTGCATCCCATCCGCAAGATGCGGGTAAATCGGCCTTAAGGCCTCCAGCAGCTCTGCCCTGAACGCTGCGACTCGGTCCGCCGTATCCTCCTCCAATCCCGCACCGGTCACCGCACCCCCTTGTTCAGCGGGCCGCTCAGCCGCAATCAAGGCGCGGTAGTTGTATTGAAGCAGTGTTGGGTAGCTGACCCCTGTCCCTTTAACCAACTTCTCGGCCGTGGGAACGCCGGGGTGCTGCCGCAGGAACCCCAGGATGGCCTCTTCCACGCTCAGGTAGATCGGCCGGCCCGGCGGGTTGGCCGCTGCACGCCAATCATTCTGTTCCTTCACCCACTCCCGCCACTTGGACCGAGAAACCGTGGAGGTCGGAATCCTTATCCCTCTTGCCAAACTGCTCATGGTCAGCAACCCGCCGGGGTAAGTCTGCAGGAAATCCCGGACAGCTTCCTCCACACTGAAGTAAATCTTCCGTCTCGGGGGTTTCTCCGTCACCCTGTGTTGATTCTGCAGATCCCTCATGGCCTGGTAATTGTGGCGCCGCAGTGTCTGCTCACTGATCTTCGCCCGCTTGGCCAGCTGTTTCGGACTTATCAGACCTCCGGGATGTTTCTCCAGCACCTGTTCGATCGCCTTGGCAGGGTCGGCTACCCGTTCCCTGTGTTCATTGAATTGGATGCTGGCATTTTTCAGCAGACCTAGGAAGAACTCTTTATGCTGGTAAAAGACCTGCTGCGAAACACCCAACAGCTTCGGAAGTTCCTGAGTCTTCACCCGCCGGCCGGAGTATCGCTGAAGCCGCGGCCGGATATAGTCAAGGTAAGCCTGGCCAAACGGCTGCTCGGAATTCTCTGCGGCCTCCTCCATTCCGGCGGATGGATACTTCTCGATTCCGTCGGGTTGGCCATTGGTGAACTTGACGATCTCCAGCGTGCTGTTTTGATAGCGGGCGTAGCCCCATCGGCCAAATTTGGACCGGATGCCGGCGTAGATGTTGTGGACCTTATTCACCAAGGTCGGATCGCCGGTCTGTTCCAGCAATTTCCGATGCCACCAGGCCGTCGGCAGATGGAAATGGGAGGTTAGGATGAGGGTGTTCTCCGGAAGGCCGAGGTCCCGGAGGAATTGCTTGACGCTGTTCCCGTTGTAATCGCCGCCGTCCACCGCTTGGTGAATGATCGGGTCCATTTCCGAAACCGGCTTTAGGAAACTAGACATGTCCGCGGCCTGAACCCGACCGAGGCCGGCCCCCAGGATCGGCCCGGCATGCACGAAAACCAACCCGTCCGCAACCAGCAGGATCGGGCTCCCTATGAGGAACTTGCTGTACTTGGCCACATATTCCACACCGTACCAGCGCTCCAATTCCGAAAAATAGGCCTGGCCTATTTTGAAAGATCCCCTGTGCCAATTCCTTTGCACCGCCAGCGTCGGCCGGTCGTGATTCCCAAGCATGTAATAGATACGGGTGGGATATCGGATCTTCAACTCCATGAGTCTCTGCATGAGGCCGACGGAGGAATCCATCTCGGCCCACTCTGATTCGTCCTCCCAATGCACAGCATCCCCGGAAAGTATGAGGATGCTGTTCTCATCCTCCAAGCCCTCTCGCTCCAGGACCCGCTGCAAAATCCCTCCGTAACTGTGAAGGTCTCCCACGAAGACGATTCGCTTGTCGGGCGGTAATTCACGCAGATCCACGATGTTTCCGCGCTGGTATCCGCCATTCTGAGCCATCCCCTTCTGCATCGCATCAAGGAACCGCTCGAGTTGCGGAACCGCCTCTGTTTTTGGAAGAGGTTCCGTCTTCTCTTCCAGTCCGGTGACGGCGGCGCCTTTAAGGGTTTCCTCCAGCCCGGCGCTGCGGGTTTCCCTCTCCTGTCCCTGCCGGAGTGCATCGTCAGCCTCGGCAGGCAGCTCCCATGCTAGCTGTCCGGCGATTAGAAAACCGGCCAGAAAGCGGGCAATAAGCGATGTCCTTTCTTGCTGGGGTTTCATATACTAAAAGGATACCTGTCTGCCGCGGTGAGCGTCAACAAAATATGCGGCTATATAATACTACTTACTATGCGGCGAGCAAGCTGGTGCTTAACAAGCGTCCCCAACGGGATTCGAACCCGTGTTGCAGCCTTGAAAGGGCCGCGTCCTAGACCGGGCTAGACGATGGGGACGAAGAGGGAGAGGAGTCGCCGTTGGATTCCTCTTCGGGGATGACGGTTGCTACGGCGGCCAGGGTATCCTTGGCGCCGAGGCGCATGAGCCGCACCCCTTGGGCGGCGCGGCCGGTGGTGCGGATCTCTTTGACGGGACAACGGATGAGCTGGCCCTGTTGGGTAATCAGCATCACCTCGTCCTTATCGGCTACCGTCAGCAATGTCAGCGCCTCGCCGTTCTTCTTGGTGACCTTAAGGTTGATGATCCCTTTACCTCCGCGGGACTGGCTGCGGTACTGATCCACCGGCGTCCGCTTGCCGAACCCGTTGGCGGTGACGGTCAGCACCGTTGTCCCTTTCGTGCAGAAGGTCATGCCGACCACCTCATCCTTCTTGGCCAGCGTGATCGCCTTGACCCCTTTGGCGCCGCGGCCCATGTCGCGCACCTGGGCCTCTGGAAAACGGATCGCCTTGCCCTGCCGGGTCGCCAGCAGCAACTCCTGATGCCCGTCGTCGCTGAGCAGAACGCGGATCAAGGAATCCCCCTGCTCCAGGCCAATTCCGATGATGCCGCCACGGCGCGGATGGCCGTAGGCCGATAACGAGGTCTTTTTGATCTGTCCCTTGGCCGTGAGCATGATCAGGAACTGCTCTTCCTTGAATTCCCGCACCGGCATGAAGGCGGCCATCTGTTCGCCGGAAGCCACCTCGATCAAGTTGATAAGAGCCTTCCCCTTGGCCTGCCTGGATGCCTGTGGGATGTCGAAGACCCTGAGCCAGAAAACCCGTCCCTTGTCGGTAAAGCAGAGCACGTAGTCGTGCGTCGAGGCGACGAACAGATGCTCCATGAAATCTTCTTCCTTCAAGTCGCCGCCGGTCACCCCCTTGCCGCCGCGACCCTGCTTGCGATAGGCGGAAACCGGCAAGCGCTTGATGTAGCCGGAATGGGAGATGATGATCACCACATCTTCTTCGGCGATGAGATCCTCGATCTCCATCTCCTTGGCCTCGGCCACGATCTGCGTGCGGCGCTCATCGCCGTACTTCTTGGCCACTTCCCGAAGCTCCTCCTTGATGATGGTCAGCACCTTCATCTCGGAGGCCAGGATCGCCTGCAGCTCGCTGATCCGCTTAAGGAGCTCCAGATATTCCTGCTCGATCTTCGAACGCTCCAGCGCCGTCAGGCGCCGAAGTTGCATCTCCAGAATCGCCTGCGCCTGAATCGCCGAGAGATCGTACTCCTTGATCAGCGCGGCCTTGGCCTCTTCCTCGCTCTTGGAGCGTCGGATCAGCTTGATGATCGCATCCAGGTGGGCCAGCGCAATCTTCAACCCCTCCAGGATGTGCGCCCGCTCCTGCGCCTTCCGCAGCTCGAAGCGGGTCCGCCGGATCACCACCTGCTTGCGATGCTCGATGTAGACTTGGATCAGCTGCTTGAGCGTGCAAACACGGGGCCGGCTGTCGACGAGGGCCAGCAGGATCACGCCGAAGGTGCCCTCGAGCTGCGTGTGTTTGAACAGTTGGTTGAGGATCACCTGGCCGTTGGCATCCCGCTTCAGGTCGATCACAACCCGCAGCCCGTCCTTGTCCGACTCATCGCGCAAATCGGAAATCCCTTCCAGCTTTTTGTCGCGCACCAGGCCCGCGATTGCCTCCAGGAGGGTCGCCTTGTTGACCTGATAGGGGATCTCGGTGACGATGATGGAGTCCTTGCCCCCTTTGCCCGATTCGATGTGCGCCTTCGCCCGGGTCTTGATCAACCCTCGGCCGGTCGTGTAGGCATCCACGATCCCCTGCTTGCCGGTGATCAACCCTCCCGTTGGGAAATCGGGGCCGCGAATCAGCTTCATCAGCTCCTTGATCTCAATCTCTGGATTATCGATTGCCGCGATGATCCCCTCCGCCAGCTCATTCAGGTTGTGCGGCGGAATGTTGGTAGCCATGCCGACCGCGATCCCGCTCGAGCCATTGGCCAGCAGGTTCGGGAATCCGGCCGGAAGCACCCGAGGCTCCATTGTAGATTCGTCGAAGTTGGGAAGGAAGTCGACCGTCTCCTTATCGATATCCGCCAAGAGGGTTTCGGCGATCGCCTCCAGGCGGGCTTCCGTATACCGGTAGGCAGCCGGTGGATCGCCGTCGATGGATCCAAAATTCCCCTGACCGTCGACCAGCAGATAGCGCAAGTTCCACGGCTGAGCCAAGCGGACCAGCGCGTCATAGACGGCGGCATCCCCGTGCGGATGGTACTTCTTGAGCACCTCGCCAACGATTCCGGCGCACTTGGTGTAGCGATGGGTGTGCACTAGCCCTTCGTTGAGCATCGCGTACAGGATGCGGCGCTGGACCGGTTTGAGACCGTCCCGCGCATCCGGAAGGGCCCGCCCGACGATGACCGACATCGCGTAGGAGATGTAGGAATCCTTCATCTCCTGCTCAATCGCGATTGGGATGATCTGTTCGTTACGCGTATACATGGGATTTACACGTCCAGGAACCGAACATTGGGTGCATGCTCCTCAATGAAGGCACGCCGAGGCTCCACCTCATCCCCCATCAAGGTGGTGAACATCCTTTCGGCCTCAACAGCGTCGTCCATGGTAACCTTCTGCAGCGTGCGCTTATCTGGATCCATGGTGGTCTCCCAGAGCTGGGTTGGATTCATCTCACCCAAACCTTTGTACCGCTGTATCTGCAGTCCCTGCCGGCCCAGATTCTTGACCACCTGCAGGAGCTCTGCATGCGAGCCTGCCGCGATCGTCTCCTTCTCCCCTTTCAGCTTAAAAAGGGGCGAACCGACTGAGGCCTGAGAGGTGGCGTCTTTCTTGCCCTCTTTTTTGGCCCCCTTCCTCGGGGTCAACACCGCAGCAACCTCCTCTGCTGTTTCGAAATCTTTGAGATCCACGCCGAACTTCTCCAGCTTGGAGGCTAACTCGTTTAGTTCAGTTGCCTCAAAGATCTCCAGGCTGTCGACCTCTTTCTCTGCCTTGTTGAGTTTGGCCAGTTCGTCGTCTGAATAGACAAAATGGGTATCATCACCCACTTTCACCCTAAAAATTGGGTATTTTTTGGTTTTCGGGTGCCTCTTATCCAGGAAATTCTGAATGTTCACTCCCTTTTTCCTAATTGACCGCCCCAGGTGATCTACCTCGGTCAGCAGGCGCAGGAGTTCTTTTGCCTGGGTTTCCGTGTAATCTTTCTTCTGTTTGATATGGGTCAGGAGAACCCCTTCCAATCCCAAATCAAACAGGATGTCGTTCAGGCTGGTTTCGTTGTAAACGTACTCCTCTCTTTTCCCACGTTTAATCTTATAGAGTGGCGGCTGGGCGATGTAAATGTAGCCCTGCTTGATCAATTCCTGAAGCTGAC
>JAHFFF010000205.1 GCA_023248095.1 Candidatus Omnitrophota bacterium
CCGTCCTCCTCCTCGATTTTCGCCTCCCCTTCTTGATCTCGATAGCGGTTGGGAGCCAGGTGTTCTGGATTCGTTTCCTTTGGTCGCAGCGTCGGCGGCTGGTTGCCGTGGTAAAATCACATCATGGATAAGGTTCAGGAGGCACCCCTGTTCCGTCGCGGTTTCGGCCTGAAGGATCAGGTTCGTGACGACCTGGAGCAAGATTACCGGAGCCGGATTGTGGAAGAGACCCGTGCGCGCGGGAATATCCTTCAGGTGGGTGACCTCACGTTCCGCCTCTCGAAGGAGTTCGGTTTCTGCTATGGAGTCGAGCGTGCGGTTGACTATGCCTATGAAACCAAGAAGCGCTTCCCGGAGCGCAGGATCTTTCTGACGACCGAGTTGATTCATAACCCACGGGTGAACAACTGTCTTCGTGAGATGGGAATCGGTTTCTTGAACGGTCCCGGCCCGCAGGACAAACGGATTGAGGACCTCACCCCGGAGGACGTTGTGATCATCGCGGCCTTTGGCACTCGGGTAGAGGAGATGGGTCTTTTGAGGACACGGGGATCGGTTCTGGTGGATGCGACCTGTGGATCGGTGGTGTTGGTCTGGAAACGGGTGGAGCAATACGCTCGGGATGGATTCACCGCTGTCGTTCATGGCAATTACAGGCACGAAGAAACACGGGCAACCGTTTCACGGGCCAGCCAGTTCTCGGAAGGCCGGTATCTGGTGGTCTGGGATAAGAAGGAGGCTGCCCTGGCGTGCGACTACATCCGGGAAGGCCGAAACCGAGGATCCTTCCTCTCTCATTTTTCCACGAAAAGCTCCCCGGGCTTCGATCCGGATCGGGATCTTCAACGAGTGGGTGTGGCCAACCAGACCACCATGCTGTCCAGCGAATCCCTGGAGATTGCGGAGATGCTGAAGCAGGCGATGATCGAGCGGTATGGAGTTGACCACCTGCCGGAGCACTTCCGGACCTTTGACACCATCTGCAGCGCCACGCAAGATCGACAGGATGCTGTTCTGGAGTTGGTCAGGGAACGGGTAAACCTGGTGATCGTCATCGGCGGTTTCAACTCCAGCAACACCGGCCACCTCTGCGAGATTGCCTCTCTCCATGCTCCGGCCTATCACATTGATGAATCCAGCTGCATTCTCTCGTCACGGGAGATTCGCCACAAACCGGTCGGCAGTGCAGAACCGGTGATCAGCCAAGGATGGCTCCCGGAGGGTCCGTTGACCATCGGCATCACTGCAGGCGCCTCAACTCCCAACCGGGTGATTGGGGATGCCGTCGAGCGAATCATTCAAGCAAGGGGCTATTCCCTCAAAGAATCCGCTTGACATGCAGACAAAGGTCTCGTATTCTCTTGTCGCTATGAATCCCAAGCCTCTCACCCGCCGTCAGAGACAGGTCTTCCAGTTGATTCGGCGTCACCTGTCGGAAACCGGGGCTCCCCCAACCATTCGAGAACTCAGGGAGGGTCTGGCCTTGAAGTCACTTCGTGGTGTCACGGTTCATCTGGATGCCTTGGTCCGGAAGGGATACATTCAGCGCAGCCGGCAGGCGCGAGGCATTCGCCTGATCAAGAACGATGGTACGGCAGCCGCAATGGTTACGCCCGTTCCTTACCTGATCCCCGTCGTCGGTCGGATTGCAGCCGGCCAGCCTCTCTTAGCGGAGCAGCACGTCGAGGAGCGGCTCGCAGTCGACCCTCGCTGGGTGCCGGGCCCCGGTTGTTTTGCTGTTCGTGTGCATGGGGAGAGCATGATCGGGGCCGGTATCAACGATGGGGACTATGCGGTCATCCGTCCGCAGCAAGATGCGGAAAACGGACAGATCGTGGCGGTTTTGATCGAGGGGGAGGCTACAGTCAAACGATTCTACCGGGAAAGGGGAGGGCAGATTCGCCTCCAACCGGAGAACCCGGTACTGGATCCGATCCTCTTGCATCCTCGAGACAAATCGATCCGAATCTTAGGCAAGGTGGTGGGTCTGTTCCGAAAGCTCTAAGTTAGGAAGGAGGGGTCCAGAATGCCAAAGGCGTTTGTCATGATCGATGTTCATCCCGGCAGAGAAGCGGACGCTCAAGAAACGGTACGGAAGATGCCCGGTGTGGAGTTTGTTTATCAAGTCACCGGTGGCCACGACATGATCGCCTTCGTCGATGCGGAACCTTACGAGGAATTGGCGGTCATCGTCGCCAAGATTCGCAAGTTGGATGGAGTCCGGGCCACCGACACGGAGCTGGTTCTGCGATAATCGTGGATGCGTGACTCCGACATCCATGTGGTCGTACGAGCCCTACAGGATTTCTCACGGGAGAGGGCTCTTCCTGCCGTTGAGCGTGTTGAGAGGAGCACCCGGGATCCATTCCTCGTACTGATCTCCTGCCTGCTTTCTCTTCGGACAAAAGATGAGGTCACCGCGGAGGCAAGCCGCAGGCTCTTTGCCCGCGCCCGCACGCCTCAGCAGCTACTTAGCCTTCCGCTGGATAAAATCCGGCGGCTCATTTACCCGGTCGGCTTTTATCGGACGAAGGCGATGCGGATCCATCAAATCTGCCAGCATCTCTTGGGCCGTTTCCGGGGGAAGGTGCCGGCCTCATTGGAAGATCTGCTGACGCTGCCCGGGGTAGGGCGGAAGACGGCGAATCTTGTGCTGACGGTGGGGTTCAAAAGGCCCGGGATCTGCGTGGATGTTCACGTCCATCGGATTTCGAATCGCCTCGGTTACGTCCGCACAAAAACGCCCCTTGAAACGGAAATGACACTCCGCAAGAAACTCCCCA
>JAHFFF010000206.1 GCA_023248095.1 Candidatus Omnitrophota bacterium
CTAGTGCGCCGACTACCACCTCCCCAAGGGGCCTATGCAATTGGAAAGCAGGCCACCCGATTGCTCCTGAAGGAGCACGAAGGCTCCCCCATCATCCAGGTTGCTAACCGTCGGGAGGCGTTGCATCATTTAGGCTTGGATGCGGATGATCTACCACCGGTAGTGCGAGAGGCCATAAAGGTAACGGGAGATTACCTTCGGGATTACCTCGGTCAGTCCGTTTAAGGTCTCCTAGAACCTAGGCGTCCAAATGTTAATAGTAATATTATTAAGATACAGATCTTGACGTTTCAGGTGGTTACCGGGCATACTTAGGGGTGAGCGGCATTTCAGGCGCTTTTTCTTTTGCGGGCTTCTTTAAGGGTTAACAAAGGGGTGGATGAGAATGAACAAGCGGTGGGTAGTAATAGGAATGATCGCGATGCTGATCCTGGGCGTGGTTTGCCCGGCGATGGCAGCGACCCCTGCGAAAGAGTCGGGAAAGGAACTCACCGAGAAGATGGAGGAGCAAATGCTGGAGTTCGTCCGGAACAACTACCCCAACCGGATGAACATCGCCGTGAGGAGCCTCCAAAACCAGGAGAGCAAGCTCCATAAAAATCTGAAGATTGCCGCGCAGTTTCTGGAAGGGTTTTCCGTGGGCCCGGTAAAGCTGGAGGGCCGCTGGGAAGGGACCGGCCAAGGCGCCCGGTACATGCTCCTGAGCGTGGTGAAGGGCGTGCAGCATTATCCGAACGCGACGGTCTTCTTCAGAACCTATCCCGGGCTGTTCCGGCCGTTCACCGTGGTGCAGGTGGACGCCGACAGCGACGGCAAGGTGGACGAGCAGTCCACCGCGCTCTGCAAACGGGAAACAATGCTGGAGTGGCTCTCCGAACGGTTCCCTCAAGCGGTTTGCTTGGCCCGCAAGAAATAATTGACATTCCCGCTTCCTTCTGCATAATTGTGTTTACTCCCCGAGAAGGAGGAGTGTGCGTTTTAAAAAACTCGAGCTTCTCGGATTCAAATCGTTCGCTGAACAAACAGAATTAGTTTTTGAGCCCGGGGTCACCGCGGTTGTTGGACCCAACGGGTGCGGAAAGTCCAATGTCGCCGACGCCATCAAGTGGGTGCTCGGTGAGCAGTCCCCCCGCGAGCTGCGCGGCGGGCGGATGGAAGACCTCATCTTCAACGGCTCCGACCGTTGTGAAGCGGTCCATTTTGCTGAAGTCTCCCTGACGCTCGACAACTCCGAGAAGAAACTCCCCATTGATTTCTCCGAAGTAGTCATCTCCAGGCGCCTGTTTCGCACCGGTGAGAGCGAATACCTCCTGAACCGAAGCGCCGTCCGCCTTAAAGACATCCAGGAAATGCTGATGGGCACCGGCATCGGCACCTCCGCCTACTCCCTCTTTGAGCAGGGACGCATTGAACAGATCATCAGCGCCCGGCCGGAGGACCGCCGCGTCGTCTTTGAAGAGGCGGCCGGCATCACCAAGTTCAAGTCCCAAAAGCGGGAAGCGATGCGCCGTCTGGAAGAAACGGAAGACAACCTCGCCCGCGTCAGCGATGTGATCGCGGAGGTCAAGCGCCAGACCCAAGCGCTGGAGCGGCAGGTGCGGCGCGCGAAGGTGTATCAGGAGCAGATGGAGGAGCTGAAGAAACTGGAGGTGGGTCTGGCCCGGCAGGAACGGGGCCGGCTGGACGCCCTCTGGCAAGAGAAGGAGTCCTCCCTTCAGGTCTTCCGGCAGGAGCTTTCCGGGCTCGAACAGCAGGTGGAGGGACAGGAATCTTCCTTAACCCAAGCGCGCGGCCAGGTATCGGAAGCGGAGGAATCTTTCTCCCGGGCGCGGGAGGGGTTGCTGGCCGTCACCCACCGGCAGGAAGCGGGGCGGAACGGTTTGCAGGTGAACCGGGAGAGAATCGCCGAGGGGCAGAACCGGTCCGAATCGGCCCGGGAAGAGATCGCCGGGGCGGAAAAACAGCTTTTGCAGCTTCAGGAACAAATCCGGCAGCTGCGGGTGTTAGTGGAACAGGAAGGGGAAGAACGTTTCTCGAAAGAGGCGCAGATCGCTCAGTGGGAAGCGCAGCTGGCTGGCTGCGCTCGGATGATCAATGAAGCGCAAGAGATCATTGGTCAAGCGCGTGAGCAGCTGCTGGACCTGACCGGGTCGGAGGTGCAGGTCAAGAACCAGTTGGCCCGGGTCCGGCAGGAGAGCGCCCGGCTGGAGGCGCGGTCAGGTCGCTTGCAGGCGGAGAGGGACAAGGTTTCCCATGAACAGCAGGAAGCCGGCTCCAAGGTGGAGAGTCTGCGGGACAACCTGCTGAAGGCCCGCGCGGTGATGGAACAACTTGAACGAAAAAGGGCCGTCTGCCAGGAGAATCTGGCTTCCACGGATCTTTCGCTGGCGGACTCGGAACGGGAGACCGGCAGCTTGACGCAGGAGCTGACCCGGGTCGGTTCGCGGTTGGAAGCCTTGAAAGGGCTCATGGAAAGCCGTGAGGGTTACTCGAGCGGTGTGAGGTCCCTGCTGAAAGCGATGGATGAAGGGATTGTTTCTCGGGAAGGGATCAGCGGTACGCTGGCCGAACTGATCCAAGTAGACCGGAACGACATAGCGGCTGTGGACGCCGCCTTAGGGCCCTGGGCCGAAGCGGTTGTCGTGGATTCTGCCTCGGTGGCCCAACGGTGCCGGCAGTTCCTGGAGAGTTCCGGGGCCGGCCGTGTCCTCTTTTTAATCCGGGATCAAGTCCCCAATCCTCTCCCGCCTCCGGCTCCCTCGAG
>JAHFFF010000207.1 GCA_023248095.1 Candidatus Omnitrophota bacterium
CCCGAGCCAACTTCCAGCCGAAACCGGAATCCCGGCAGATCTTCCTCAATCGCTTCGGCCGCTCCCTCTCCCGGCAAACGATCTGGGCCATCATCAAGCATAACGCCTTGGCCGCCGGCATCAAGAAGAGGATCACGCCACACACCCTCCGGCATTCCTTTGCCACCCATCTCCTCGAGGCGGGGGCGGACCTGCGCGTCGTTCAGGAGCTGCTGGGCCACGCCTCCATCGCCACCACCCAGATCTACACGCACGTTGACCGCGCCCGCTTGAAGGCCATCCACTCCAAGTTCCATCCACGCGCCTAGCGATTGTTAATCGTAATTCAAGTTTTTGATCTGCTAACTATTTGTGGATTAAGGAGTTCCAGGCCTTTTTCAAGGGACGGTTGATCTTTTGCATTTTATAGGATAAGCTTTTATGCAACAAGAGGTTACATCGTTTTACAACAACATCCCATGGTGCGCAGACTCCGACAATTTTTGTCGCCACTTTTAACGGCCTTACTTTGCCTCGCATTGGTCGTTCCTCCTCAGTCTGCCTACGCCTTGCGAGAATCCAACCCGGTTGAAGGTTCCCAGCGCAGCGGCCTGGAGGAGGCCCTCGGTGGTTTGGAAGAGCAACCTTCGGCAATTCTCTCCGGCCCGGCTCTGGAGATCTCCGGTCTTGCCTTCAGCCCGGATGGTCGATTCGCATTCGCCGGCGCTAAGGACAATAAGCTGTTCAAATGGAATTTGGCTTCCAGGGATTTCCATTCCGCAGGTGATAAAACCGGAAAGATCGTGCGGTTTGCTTTCACCCCGGATGGGCAGCAGATGGCCGTTGGCCTTCCTGGAGGGACCGTGACAACTTCGAGGGTAGATACTGGAGCGGTCCTTTGGACGAAGGCTTCGGATGGAGAAGGAACGCACAGAGGCGAGATCCAGTTCCTGGTCTTTGCACAGGACCCCGTGCGTGGGTTGGAGCTCATTTCTGCCAGCAAGGACGGAACAGTCCGCTTTTGGAATGCTTCCGATGGGGAGCTCCGTCAGACCTGGAAGTTCTCGGAGCGTTCGCCGGTGAAAATAGATCTGCACTTGGGAAGCCGGCGGATGGTCACGCTGAACGACCAGAACGTCGTGAAGGTGTGGAAGCCGTCCAATTCCGGTTACAGTTACAAACTACTGAAAAGCTTCGAGAAGGTAGGCGAATTCACCCAGGCGCGGTTTATGCCGGACAGCGATGAATTGTTGCTGAGCACAGCGGACCATCAGATCGAGATCCGTCAGACCTCCACGACGAACCTCGTACATCGCTTCAAACCAGCGGAAGAAAATACCGGCCACCATGCAAAGATTGAGAGCCTTGCCCTCAGCCCCAATGGAGAAATGGTGGCCTCGGGAGACGACGAAGGAAGGACCCTCCTTTGGGATGCCGCGACCGGAAAGTCCCTTGCGGAATTCGAGGCCCAGGCAACAGCCATCGTTCAATTGGCCTTCAGTGCCGATTCGCGCCGGCTCCTTTCCGGGAACCGGGCCGGCGTCGTGGATCTCTGGGATCTGTCCAAGTTCCACCGAGAAGAGGTTCCGGAAACTTCGGAGGGCGAGGGGCAAACGGCTCAACCGAAGGAACCGGCAGAATCTCCTCCGGTTAGCGGAATTCAAGGAGCCAGCTTCGATGAGATTGACACCTATTTGATCGAACAGCTGGAAAAGGGCCAAGAGCAGGCGTGGCTCCGTACGGAAAAGGGATTATCGGACAAGAATGAACACCGGCTGAGGGAACTCCTTTCCCGCGGCAGCCAGTCGGATACCAAGCTGATGCGACGGGTCATTCAGCAGTTCCGCATCTGGGGTGGGGAGATCTTTGTCTTGCCGCTCAAGGTGCTGCGTCAAGGTGTGAAGCTCAGGGTAGATACAGGAGCTCTTTACTTCGCCCGGGAAACTCTGCGGCAGGCGGACCTGGAAGCGGTTGAACAGGCAATGATCACGAGGGATTTCTCCGGTTTGCTGGCCTGGACGGACGAGCATCTTAAGGAGGAGGAAATCGCAGAACCGGAGCCGGGACCAACGCCTGAGGTTATTCGGAAAGGACCGGAGCTGCAGTCGATCTACGAGGAGATTGCAGCTGAGTACATTGCAGATAGCAACCGGCTCAACCAACAGGAATTGGATGCCTGGGAAAGTTGGGATGCAGCAGCGCAGAGGGCAGAGGAATCTGTGTATAGGGAGATCGCAGCCGCATACCAGCAAGAAACAGAGGTATTGAAGAGACAGGAAGAGGATTGGTGGAAGGGCTGGCTTGCCCAGATCAAGGCATCAGAGGTATCGGCTGTTGATCCGCAGAAATTCAAGCAGGATCTGGCTGTCACCCTGGCTTCAGCGGAACGGGGGGAGTTGATGCCGAATACGCTGGTCCTCAGCTCCAACCTGCGGCAGCCGGACACGATGACGCTGGCGTTCGATACGGCAGACTCCAGCCCCGACGCGTTCGAAAACGTCCAGTTGTTTGATGACGCCGACGTCGTCCTGATCGTTTCGGATCCCAAACGTTGGAACGGCCGGAGCAGGATGACCGGCACCCGTTTTTCCGTCACCCTGCCCGTCACCTTCGAGGAGGGGAAAAAGTTGGCGGAGCAGGTCATGACTCCTTCCTGGAGAAGCCAGATGCGCGAGTTGGATAGAACGCTGGGGGAGAATAGCCGGAGTTCGAAGTCCACTCCCTCTTTGCAGCGAAGACTCCTTCAAGATCTGATCAGGTACTCAAAAGGG
>JAHFFF010000046.1 GCA_023248095.1 Candidatus Omnitrophota bacterium
AGGTGACGTACTTGCCCTCCTTGCCGGCAAAGGGGCTCTTGTTCACTGCGAAGGACATCCGCAGCGTCGGCTCTTCGATCTCGACCGGGGGCAGCGCCCTGGGCTGTTCCGGATCGGTGATGGTGTCGCCGATGCCGATCTCATCGAAGCCGGCCACCGCCACGATCTCGCCTGCGCCGGCTTCCTGGATCTCCACCCGTTCCAATCCCTCGTAGGCCAGCAGCGCCATCGCGTTGGCCTTGGCCTGCTTGCCGTCCGCGGCAATCCGGAGCAGCGTCTGCCCCCGCTTCACGGAGCCGGCGTGGATCTTCCCGATTCCCATCTTCCCCTTAAAGGAGTCGTAGGCCAGCGCCAGCACCAGGATCTGCAGCGGCTCATCGGGCCGCACGGTGGGAGAAGGAATCCGCTGCAGGATCGTCTCAAACAGCGGCCCGACATCGGTGCCGGGATGGTGCAGGTCCAGCGTGGCCGTTCCCAGCAGGGCAGAGGCGTAGACGATCGGAAAATCCAACTGGGTGGAAGAGGCGTTCAGCTCCACGAAAAGGTCGAAGGTACGGTTCACCACATCGTCGATCTGCGCATCGATCCGGTCGATCTTGTTCACCACCACGATCACCGGCAGTCCCAGGCCGATCGCCTTGCGCAGGACAAACTTGGTCTGCGGCATCGGGCCGTCCTTCGCATCCACCAGCAGCAGCGCCCCGTCCACCATCCGCAGGGTCCGCTCCACCTCCCCGCCGAAATCGGCGTGGCCCGGCGTGTCGACGATGTTGATCTTGTGGTCCTTGTAGATCAGGCTCGCATTCTTGGCCCGGATGGTGATTCCCTTCTCCCGCTCCAGGTCCATGGAATCCATGATCAGCGTTCCTTCCGAGGCCACCCCGCGCACCGCATGGGTATAGTGGAGCATGGCGTCGACCAGAGTGGTCTTGCCGTGGTCCACGTGAGCAATGATGGCGATGTTTCGGAGCTGTTCCTGTTTCATTGGGAGTTGGGCAGGCTAAACGCCCATGTAGGTCGTGTGCGGGGGAACCTTCGTATCCTTCGGGACAATCGCGCCGGCCGCCACGGTCGCTCCCTCGCCGATCTCCGCGCCGGGAAGGACGATGGCGTTCAAGCCGACGATGGCCCCCTTGCCGATCTTCACCGGCCTTAAGATCAGCCGGTGCCGCTCGAAGGAATGGCAGATCACCGTGGCATGCCCGCCGATCACCGCATTGTCTCCGATCTCCATCAGCGACAGATCCGCGCAGTACTTGGAGTTGATCTGCACGTTGCGTCCCACCTTGGCCCCCATCAGCCGATAAAAGAACGGGGCCAGCGGGGTGATCAGGATGAAATCCATGAAGGTGACCGCCACTACGAGATACAGCGCATTCGCGAGGGCCCATTGGGCCGAACTGGGGGAAACCATCGAGAATTCCCCCTGATGAAGATCAAGACGCAGAAGCAACCTTAAGACTCCGACGATTAGGATCAGGGCAATCCCAAAAATGAAAAAGGCCGCCGCGCCTCCCAGGCAAAGGAAGAGGAGCCGAGGAAGCATCGGAGAGAAGGCAGTGGCTTTCCAAACGGCCCAAACAAACAGCGCGCCGGGAAAGACCGCCAATCCGAAGATGCCTACCCCCAGCAGATAGAGCGCCAGGGTGAACAACAGCTGTGCCAATTTATTGCTTCTTGGTCTTTACGAGAGATTCCTGCTGTACCGGCACAGTATCCTTCCCGTCAAACGCCGGGGTGAACATGGCGTAGGCCACCGCCGGCTCCGAAGATTTGTTCACGAATGAATGCGGGATCCCGCGCGGGATACTGATCACGCTGCCGGGTGAGACCTGCAGCTGACGCTCTCCCAACGTCAGTATCCCTTTCCCTTTGAGGAGGATTGCCATGAGATCATGATCTTTGTGAACGTGCAGCGGTTCCAATCTTCGGATCTGGACGATATGAGAGCTGGCCGAATCTCCTTCTCCTCGCGATAGCTCCTGAATCGCAATATCCTGGTTCATCGGGATGGGATGCTGCTTCAACCAGGCATCGAGAGTCATCCCCTTGCCGCTCTGGCTATCCGGAAAGGTCACCCAACTTGCTTGAGTGGCACAACCGGTCAATGCGAACAACAAAACAATCACCCAACTGCGCTTCATCTTCAAACCTCCTTTAAGATTCCCTGTTGCTTGAACCAATGCACTGCCCTCCGAATCGCCTCTTGAATAGGGGTCTGCGGCATGGCCAGCTCTTGAACCGCCTTGGATCCATCCAGCCGATAACCGGTGCGAACCCTGCGCACCTCCTGCCGGGTGAAGAAAGGCTCTCTCCCACGGATCCAAGCAAAGGCCTCGACCGCGCAGGCAACCCCCACCGCCAAGAAAGAAGGAACGCGCCATCGAGGGGGCGGCAACCCAAGTTCCGCGGTCACCAGCGTGGCTAACTCTTTCAACGTCAGGTTCTGTCCGGTCAGCAGGTATCGCTCCCCTATCCGACCCCGCTCGGCCGCCCGGAGGTGGCCCAATCCCACGTCCCCAGTGTATACCACATTAAAGCAGGTCTCCGTGTACCAGGGCAAGCGATACTTTGCGAAGGCCAGGACCGCCCGGCCGGAGAAGGTGTGCGCGTCGTACTCGCCAAGGCACAGGCTCGGATTGACGATCACCACCGGCAGCCCCGCCGCGGCCGCTCGAAGCGCCTCCTGCTCCATGGCGATCTTCACCGTGGCATACAGGTGCCTCCATTGCGTCGGCGGCCAGGGCTCGGCGTCCGATTCATTCGCGGCCCGATCCGGCACCGCCCGGATCGTGGCGGCGCTGCTGGTAAAGACAACCCGCTCCGGCCGGGCCCGGCTAATCTCCTCGAACGTCCGCCGGGCCGATTCCATTCCCCTGCGGATGGCCGCCTCCCGCTTCTCCCGCGCCGAGGGATAGTAACCGGCCGAATGAAAGACCCACGCGCAACCTGGGAGGGCGGCCCGCAAGCTATCCGGCTGGTCCAGATCGACCCGCACCCGCTCCACCGGCAGGCCATCGAGCACGCCGAGAAACCGCTCGGTCCGATACGCAGCCCGCACCGTGTGGCCCTCGGCCAACAACGCCCGGACGATGTGCGCCCCGATGTGACCGGTCGACCCCAGCACCAACGCCTTCGCCATGAAGATCTAACATGCGCTGGCACCCCCTACTTGTCAAGTCGACTTCGACTTGACGAAACGGGCAGGATGGATCTACTCTATGGGAGATGAAACCAATGGAATATTTGCGTGAGGAACCTCAGTTCGCCGTCACCACCTTGGGGCTTGTTTTAGTCGGCGGGGTAGCCATCCTGTACGCCCTCAACCCCACGGCACTTTCTCTGGATTTGTTCTTTCTGATCCCCGTCGCGCTGACCGCCTGGTTCGGAGGCAGGAAGCTGGGGATCTTCATGGCCTTGGCCAGCGCCACTGCTTGGCTCATCGCAGACGGCATCTCCAAACCGGCGATGGCCTCTTCCTTCATCGCTTCTTGGAATGCGCTGACAAAACTGGGGCTTTTCGGAGCGGTCGCCTGGACCCTGCCGAGCCTGAGAAAAGAGCACGAACTAGAGAGGGAATCAACGCTGGTGGATTATCTCACCAAGGCGGCCAGCAAACGGACCTTCGAGAATGCGGCCGAGATGGAGATTCGGAGGGCCCAGCGCTACCATCATCCCTTCACCCTCGCTTACCTGGACGTGGACAAATTCAAGTTCGTGAACGACCGCTTCGGGCACAACTCCGGCGATACCCTCCTGCGGGTGATCGCCCAGACCATCCGCAACAAGACCCGCTCCTCGGACCTCATCGCCCGGGTAGGCAGCGATGAATTCGCCCTGCTGCTTCCTGAAACGCAATCGGAGGCTGCGCAGATCGTCGTCCGGAGGCTCCAAGGGCATCTGCTGGACGCCGTCCAGAAGAACGAGTGGCCGGTCTCCTTCAGTTTCGGCGTGGCTACCTTCATCCGTCCACCGGATTCGGTCCAGGAAATGATCGCCAAGGCCGACGGCCTGATGCAGGCCGCCAAGGTCAGCGGCGGCAATACCGTCCGGCATGAGGTGGTCGGAGCGATCCAGGTTCCCCCGGAGACGACGGCTTAGCTCGAAAGCTGGACCGTCTCTCCATCCACCGCCGCCCTGACATTCCAGCCAAACCTCGATCGGATCGATTCTGCCAGATGTTGCGCAGGCTCCGGTTCCCCGTGAACGATGTACACCTGTCGGGGTGCCTTCTTGAATCCTGAGAGCCACCGAAGGATTTCGTCCCGATCGGCATGGGCGGACATCCCGGACAGCGTTTCCACCTTCGCCCGGACCGGAACCTGCTCGCCGTACATGCGCAGCGCCTTGGCCCCTTCCTGCAGCAGGCGCCCGCGCGTGCCCGCGGCCTGGTAGCCGACAAGCAGCACCGTCGTTCTCGAATCCGGCAGCCGAAGCTTCAAGTGGTGGAGGATGCGCCCGCCCGTGGCCATCCCGCTGCCGGAGATGATGATGGCGGGGCCGCCGACTCGGTTGAGGGCCTTCGATTCCTCCGGCGTCTTGGCAATCTGTTCCCTGCCCAGCCGGATCGGAGAGTGCTGTTCATCCATTTCCAGATCGTGATCCTCCGTGTGGCGGCAATAAATCTCCGTGGCGTCCATCGCCATCGGGCTGTCCAAATAGATCGGAACGGATGGAATCTTCCCCTGCTCTTCCAGATGATGCAGCATCCAGATCAGCAGCTGCGTCCTGCCGATGGCAAAGGCCGGGATCAGCAGAACGCCGCCTCGATTCACCGCCTCCTGAACGATCCGCGCCAGGGCCTCTTCGCTGTCGGGCGGATGAACCCGGTCCCCGTAGGTGGATTCCACGAGAAGGACGTCCGCTTCCGGAACAAATTCGGGGTCCCGCAGGATCGGCTGGTTCCATCGGCCCAAATCTCCTGAGAAAACCAGACGAACCGAGCCGGTGGTGGCGCCGATGCTGAGCTCCTCGCTGGCTGATCCCAGGATGTGGCCAGCCCGGCGGAAGAGGCAGGTCACGTTGTCGGTCACCTGGATCGACTGGCCGTACGGGCAGGGCCGTAGCTGTTTCAACGCAGCCCGGGCATCCTCCAGCGTAAAGAGGGGCAAGGCCGGATGATGCTTGGAGTAGCCGTGCCGGTTGGCATTCTCCGCCTCCTCTTCCTGCAGGGTCGCCGCATCGGGCAGCAAAATTTTCACCAAATCGGCTGTGCCGGAGGTGCAGAAGATCTTCCCGCGGAAACCGGCCTTCGCCAGGACCGGCAGATAGCCGGAGTGATCGATGTGGGCATGGCTGAGGACGACGGCGTCGATCCGGACAGGGTCGAAAGCAGGCTTGCCCCAGTTTCTCAGGCGCAGATCCTTCAAACCCTGAAATAACCCGCCATCCAGCAGGATCTGCCGCCGGCCCGCCCGCACCAAATATTTCGAGCCGGTGACGGTGCCTGCCGCACCCAAAAACTGCAGGGTAGCTCCGTCAACCGCCGTCATGAAAGAAGCCTTAAGATGGCCCGCGCAGGTGCCCCATCCCCACGCCGGATCTTGAGCGGCAGGCAGATCAGCTCATATCGACCGGCCTTCACCCTCGAAAGATTCAGCCCCTCGATGATCCAGACGCCGGCACCCAGCAGGATCCGATGCACCAAGGCCCCGTCTCGCTTGTACCCGCCCACCGACAGGTAATCCACTCCAACACATCGGATGCCGCGGACCGCCAGGAAACGGGCCGCCTCCTCCGAGATATGCACGAACTCCTTGATGAAGGAATTCCCCTTCCAACAGCGCGAAGAATTCCGAGTCTTGAACAGGATCCGTTGTCCCCGTTGAATCCGATGGGGACGCAGTTCCTCAACCCCAATCCACCGCGGGTGGCGGATCGCGATCACCCGGGCCGGACCGATGACGGAGGGGAGGGGGAGTTGATCGATGGTTCGTCCTGAGCGAAGGAAATGTCCCGGCGCATCCATGTGGGTCCCGGTGTGGGAACCCATCGAAAGGAGGAAAAGATTGGAAGAGCTGCCCCGCCCGATCTGCTTGACCCGGCGAATCCGCACCGGTGGATCCCCCGGCCAGTGCACCATTCCGCTCCGCAGCGGAACGGAAATGTCAAGCAAGCGGACGCCGTTCATCCTTCGACAAGCTCAGGACGAACGGTCATCCGGTGAGTGCTGGCAGCACTCCTCAGCGCCGCAGCCCTGCACCTGCATCCGGATCACGCACCCTTCCGAATCCCGCTCCGCAGAAAAGGCGCCGCCGCACTGCAGGCAGAGCCATCGGACGGCATCGGAAGTTCCTCGCAGCTGCGCTCCGCAGAAAAAGCAGTGCAGCTTCAGATCCATCCCTGCATCTCCTTCATCGCCCCCTGGATCGCCAACCAGACGGAAAGAATCAATACCCCCGTGTACGCCAACACCAGCACGGTCAGGATCACCTTCCATGCCCTGGAGAAAGAGGGACTCTTCCAGAGAAGGGGCAAGGCCAGCGGGCCCAGGAAAATGAACAGAGCGCAGAGAACGGACCAAACGCTGTGGTACCACTTGGAATTTGAGATGATGCGCCTCCTCTAGATCTCCTCAGGGTGCATGCCGATGTTGGTGATGCTGCACGCGACGATGACGTTCAGCCCCAGGGTGTGGGCCTTCTCGATAAGCTCATCGCTCTCGGAACCCGGGTTCAAGAAAAGCTCCCGTGTTCCCTTCCGTGCAATCTCCTCGACCACTTTGATCCCCAACGCAGGAGGAAGGAAAACCGTCACCCGGTCCAAACCCACGGGGATCTCCGAAACCGAGCGGTAAACCCTCAGCCCCTCGATCTGCGTCTCCTTGGGATTGACCGGAAAAACCTCGTACCCCTGTATCACGTAGGCCCGCACCGCCTTGTTTCCATACTTGGACCGGTCGGCCGAAGCACCCACCACCGCCACCGTCGGCCGCTTCACGCCCCGATCAATCCTTCTTCAAGACCCGATCCAACAGGCTCCCGATCAACTCCTCTCCTTTCGAGGAGACAAGCCGTTGGGTTAAATAGTTCAAATCCGGCAACACCGAGACCTGCGGGAGATCACCCTGCAGAAGGATGGGAAACGTCAACCGGCCCTGCTCATCGGCCAGGAATTTGAGTTCTTTCACCAAACGGATGAGGGCGGCGGACAACTGCGGCTCAACCTGAATCTGCGCCGGAAACTGAAGTGTGCCCTTGAGTCCGAAACGGCCGGATCCTCCGAGTTGAAAGGTGTCGGTTCCCAGGCGCACATTCTCGAAAGAAATCTCCTGCGGGTCGGCCTTGACTTGAAGATCAATTGGTTGGAAGAGCGTATCCTTGGCATTGAATTTTTCCGCGTAGGATTCAGGGAGTTGGGACATGAGCGTTTCCGTTAGGCCGGAGATTACCGTGAGACGGCTGAACACCTCACGCAGGAGATTGTAGCCCTCCAGCCTTGCATCTTCCACATGGATCCGCCCTTGCCCGACCAGGGCTTGCTGAAAGGTTCCGTTGAATGAAGCCGACAGCCTCCCTTGAAGAGCCGGCTGTCCTGCCTGAATGAACCTGCAGGTGAGCTTCTTGAGATCCAGTCGATCTCCGTGTAAGCTCGCCTCCAGTTCCAGATCCTCAGCGGTGAGGTGGATGGGAGGTTGAGCGCTCAAATCGGTGAAACTGAGTGTCCCCTCGGTCACCTGGATTCGCTGGATCAGCAGAGGGGCTGCCTTGACTGCCGGAGCGGGATGCGAAGCCGGGGCCGGTGCAGTGGAAGCCTGCGTTGGAGGCGGCGGCGTCCCTTCCAGCTCAATGGCCCCGTTGGAACTGCGAACGATCTTGGCATTCAGGCCGGTCACCACAACGGACCCCAGCTGGAGATCTCCCTTGAGGAGCGGGCGCAGCCTCAAGAGGGCACCGGCCTTCTCCACCCGAACCGCCGGCTTGATCTCCAATCCCTGCAGCTCCAAGGAAATCCCGCCTCTCCAGCCCAAGGAAATCCGCTGCAGCTGGACCGGCCGGCCCAGCGCCGATTCCATCCTGTGAATGAGGGACGGGCGGTAGCGGTCGGCGTCGAAGGTAGCGATGAAGATGGCCGCCCCGGCCACCGCCAAAAGAAGCAGAACGAAAACAACCTTGAGGATTTTCTTCATGGGATTTTCGATCCCATTCTGCCACAACCGGCTCACAAGCGCCAGCGAGGTGATACACTATGGGGCATGCAGGAACGCAGAAGAAGGAACCAACGATCTTTTTTCAACTGGCGCTATTTTCCCAAGGAACGAAGGAGAGGGAACAAACGCTGGGCGCTCCTGCTCATTCTTTCGATCCCCACCTTCTTCTTCTGCGAGCGCTACCTCCTCAGCGCCGGCCGCGTCGTCGATGTCAGCATGCGACCCACGTTGCAGGAAGGTAGCTACTTCCTCATCAACAAATTCACCTATCATCTCACCCCCCCCCGACGCGGAGATGTGGTGGTGCTGCATCTCTTAAATCACGCCCGCTGGCGCTACGTCAAAAGGGTTGTGGGTGAGGGGGGCGAAACGCTGGCGATCGCTTCTGGTCGGGTGGTTGTGAATGGGCAGCCGCTGGAGGAACCGTACGCAAAAGGCCCCACCAAGCCGGACATGAAACCGCTGCTCGTCCCAAAGGGCACCTGCTTCGTGCTGGGAGACAACCGCCAGGAAAGCGAGGACAGCCGGATCTTCGGTTGCGTCCCCTTGAATCGAATCGAAGGAAAGATCAGGCCGAGGAGGTAGGAAGCTTCAGGTCGCGCAGTCGAAGCTCGATCTTGAATTGGTCCGCATCGCGGCGGCGGGTCGGCGAATAGGCCAGGTGGACGTTCCCGCGAATCTTCCGCAGGTTCAAGCTGTCCCATACAGTCTCTCGCGGATGCAGGGCCTCGAAGGAATGCCCCTGCGGGCTTTCCACGATGATCCGGACCCCAAAGGGGCTGAACCCCGCCGGGCCTGCCCCAACGGAAATACGGGCATCGCACGATAGAAAGACGGGATGGGCGTTGCCCATGCCAAAGGGAGCGAGCACCTCCAGATCCCGGATGAACTCCTCCGTCAGATCGGACAACGGCAACTCCCCATCGAGATCCACCATCGGGGAAAGAGATCCCCTGTCCAAGCGTTCGTGCGCCACCCGGTTCAGCGCCTCCCGGAACGCGGCAATCCGAGACCGTTCGATAGTCAACCCTGCCGCGCCCGGATGCCCTCCGAACTCCACCAGTTCCTCTTTGACCGCATGCAGGGCTTCCACTAGATTGAAGGCGCGGATGGAACGGGCCGAGCCGCGGCAGATCGGTCCATTCAAGGCGATCACAACCGTGGGGCGATGAAACCGGTTCGCCAACCGCGTGGCGAGAATGCCCACCACGCCGGGATGCCATCCCTCATCCTCCAGCACAATCACCCGATCCTGGCTGAAATTGATCTCCCGTGCCACCTTGGCCAACGCCCGCTTGAACGCCTCCCGCTCCAAGGTGCGGCGCGCTCTGTTATCGCAGCAGATCGCCTTGGCCATCTGCTCGGCTTCCTGTGGATCATCGGTGGTCAGGAGACGGAAGCTGATCTCCGCTGAACCGAGCCGCCCCGCGGCATTCAGGGGAGGAGCCAGTTTAAAGCTCACATCCTCGGCACCCAGCGCCTTCCCTTCCAGCCCGACAGCGGACAGCAACGCTCGGAGGCCCGGCTTGCGAGTCCCTCTTAAACAGTGCAAGCCTGCCTTTACGAGGATCCGGTTCTCCCCAGAGAGAGGAGCCAGGTCCGCCACAGTTCCGATGGCCACCAGGTCCAGGTGCTCCCAAACCTCTCTTGAGTCTCCACACGCAGAGGCTAGCCCTCGCGCCAAGGTGAAGGCGACACCCACTGAGGCCAGCTCCTTCTCGGGATAGGAGCAGTCCGGGCGAAGCGGGTTGAGGAAGGCAGAGGCAGCCAGCTTTCGATGGGGATCCAGATCGTGGTGGTCCACCACCACAGTCTGGATTCCCAGTTTTCGGGCGAATTCGAGTTCGTCGAAGCTGGAGGTCCCGCAATCGACGGTGATCAACAACTTCACGTCTGACCGATGAGCCTTCTCAATCACCGCCGACTTCAGGCCGTATCCGTCATCGACCCGATGCGGGATGTGGCAAGTGACCTGCCCGCCGAGGGAACGGATCACGTGGAAGAGAAGGGCTGAGCCGGTCAATCCGTCCGCATCGTAATCTCCGACGATCAGGATCTTTTCTTTGCGCTCAATCGTCTGCCGGATGAGGTCGACGGCCGCCGGAAGGTCGGCCATTTGTTCTGGGGAACCCAGGAGGCCTAAATCAGCGCAGAGGAATCGCTCGGCGGAACCGGGAGAACCAAACCCACGGTTGATGAGAACGCGGGCAATCAGCGGTGAGACTTCAAGTTGGCCGGCCAGCTGCTGAACAGCCGCCGCATCAACCGGGCAGAGAATCCAGTCCTTGCGCATGCAACACTCCTACCGCTTCTTTTCCCAAAACAGAAGCAAGGGGCTCGCGATGTAAACGGTGGAATACGCCCCCGAGAGGAATCCA
>JAHFFF010000047.1 GCA_023248095.1 Candidatus Omnitrophota bacterium
GCTGGATCCGGCCTTCCGCCGTCTGCCGCAAGCGCAGCGTACACAGGGGATCCGGCAGTTCCTCGAAGCGCTGGGCAGGCAGCGGGCCGATCTTCAGGCCCGTCTTTATCTCTCCATTGGGCTGCGGCACGACACCGATTTCTTCCTTTGGACCATCGCGAAGGATCTGGCCCCTCACCAGGCCTTCTCAGCGGATCTCCTCAAGACGGGATTGGGGCATTACCTGAAGCTCAACTACACCTTTGTTGCGATGACCCGGCCCTCGATGTATAATCCAGGCCACATCCCGGCTTTTGAAGTGGGAGAGGCCCCCAGGAAGTACCTTTTTCTGTATCCCTTCGTCAAATCGCGGGAATGGTACCTGCTGCCGTTCGAGGAAAGACGCCGGATGATGCGGGGCCACATGGCGGTGGGGGAGCTTTACCCCATGGTCCGTTTAAATACCACGTACTCCTTCGGCCTGGGGGATCAAGACTTCGTGCTGGCGTTTGAAACCGACCAGGCGGCCGCTTTTGAGGATCTGGTGCAGCGCCTCCGGGAGTCGGAGGCCAGTCGTTACACGGTACGAGACACGCCTTTCATCCTCGGCCAGCGATGCGCCGACGGGGAGGCTCTTATCAAAGGATTGGGACTTTAAATGCTTGAGACGACAACGGTTGGAAGCTTTCCGAAATCAGAGGAATTGAAACAGGCCAGGGCAAAGGTGCGCCGCGGCCAGATGGATCCGGCGCAGCTGCGCGAGATGGAGCGGGCCGCCACGAAGGAGTGGATCCAAATCCAGGAGAAGATCGGATTGGACATCCTTGTGGATGGCGAACAATACCGGGGCGATATGGCCACCTATTTTGCCGAGTACCTGGAGGGTTTCACCATCAGTTCTCTCGTTCGTTCTTACGGGAACCGGTATTACCGCAAGCCGATCGCCGCCGGCCCCATTCGTTGGAAGGGGCCCATCACGGTCGAGTGGTTCAAGTTTGCCCAGGGGCTGACGCGAAAGCCGGTGAAAGGAATGTTGACCGGCCCGTACACCATGATGGACTGGTCGTTCGACGAACATTATCCGAATCGGCGGGCCTTCTGCCTGGATCTGGCGCGGGCCATACACGATGAAGTCAAGGCTCTGGAAGCTGCAGGGGCCAAATTCATCCAGATCGATGAGCCGGCCGTCTCCACCCGCGTGGAGGAGCTGGACCTGGCGATCGAAGCGATGAAGATCGTCACCGATGGAATCCGGGTCAAGACGGCCACGCACATCTGCTACGGCGATTTCGAGCGGGCGTACCCCAAGATGCTGGATTTGGCGGTGGATCAGTTCGACTTGGAATTCACCAACTCCGATTTCCGGCTGCTGGACGTGATCCGGAAGGTCCCCTTCACCAAGGAGGTGGCTTTCGGAGTGGTGGATGTTCACACTCACCGGGTCGAATCGGTCGAGGAGATTGTTGCCACCATCCGTCGTGCCCTGGAGGTTTTCCCGCCGGAAAGGCTGACCATCGACCCCGATTGCGGCCTGAAGACCCGCTTGAAAGAGGAGACGGTAGCGAAGCTCACCAACATGGTGGCAGCCGTGCGCCAGGTGAAAAAGGAACTGGGTGTCCCGGTCTCGAATCCTTAAAGAGCTCGGCGGTCGGCCCAGCTATCTCGACGAGGCCTGGCATTCATCCAAGGGTCGGGCGATCCGGGAGGTGATCTACGGTGCTACCGACGGCTTGGTGACCTCTCTGGGGTTTGTGATCGGCGTCTACGGAGCCCTCCATGACAGCCGGATTATTCTGATCACCGGAATTGCCAGTGCCAGCGCCGGAGCCCTTTCCATGGGTTTCTCCGCGTACATCTCCTCCAAATCCCAGTCCGAATTCTTCCTGGCGGAGATAGATCGGGAGCAGCGGGAAATGAAAGAGATGCCGGATAAAGAAAGGGAAGAGGTCCGCAAGATCTACCGTGCGAAGGGGTTCAAGGGGGAGGAGTTGGAAATGGTAGTCCATCGGATTACCTCCAACCCGAAAGTTTGGCTGCGCTGTATGATGGAAGAGGAGCTCGGCCTCATCGTAGAAAGCTTTGAGAACCCGCTGATGGTTGGATTGGTGACGGCAGCTACCTATGGGCTGGCGGCCTTTCTGCCCATCCTTCCTTACGCCATTGCAACGCCGGCACAGGCATTTCCCTCATCTGTGGTGACTTCCATCATCGCTTTGTTTGCTCTGGGGGCAGGAAAGACACGGCTGACCCGGCTGTCGCCTTGGAAGAGCGGTTTGGAATTGATGGGGATCGGACTCATTTCGGCGCTGGTCGGCTACGGGATCGGGCGGCTAGCCGGTGGACTGTAACTTTCTTTGATTGACAAAGTTGAACGACCTTCGTAGTATGCTTTACAAACAGCGCATTCGTGGGTGGATTCAAGGATTTTCGGCGCTATCGTCTAGTGGCCTAGGACGCATCCCTCTCACGGATGAAACACGGGTTCGATTCCCGTTAGCGCTAGAGCGTATAACATGATCTGCATCTACTGTCAAAAAGAGTTTGAACCGTCCAAATATCGCCGCACCAAACAGCGGGCGTGCGGAGATCCCGTCTGCCAGAGGAAGAGGCAACGGGATAATCTTGATTCTTGGCAGGGAAGGAATCCGCTCTACTATCGCATCAAACGGATGGACCCGGTCTGGCGGGCAAAGGCACGCCAGCGGGCGAAGCGTTGGAGAACCTCTCATCGGGACCGGATTCAGGCGTATCGAGCGGCTACAATGGACCAGTACCGCGTCTACATGCGCGAGTACATGAGGCGTTATCGCGCCACGATCCGTGAAAAGGCTGCCCCATCACTACCGAAGGAGTAAACCACATGGCTCCCCCGTTTCGATTGTTGCGAATCTTTTCGGTGCTGTTCAAGATTCTGGCCTGGGTTTTATTGGTCCTCATGTTGATTGGATTCGTAGGGCTCGTGGTCGCTTCAAAGGGAGCGGGCGGACCTGAGCGGGGACAAGCCATCCAAGCAATGATGCAGATGGCTGTCAGCGGAGTGATCTTCTTCCTTATCTTTTTTGCCCTGGGCGAGATCATCCGTATCCTGCTAGCCATCGAATCACAGACGAGAAAAGAGTAACCCCCCCTACCGTCTCAACCATATCAAGAGTATTTCAAGAAACTACTTGCCTTGACTTATACAGTTTCATTGTGTAAGCTTGCACTAGGCGAGAGACGGTTTTGAGACGGTTAGTAATTTACTGGCTATGCCTCACCAGCGGGTTCCTTCTCACCTGCGGTGATCTCGTCTGCCCAGCTTTTAGTGACGATGATGCAATCGTCATAGAATCCCTCCGGGTCGACCCAGACGTCGACGGTGATATCCTTCAGATTCAGTCCAACAAGCCGTTTGCATTTGTCACTTACACCCTCTCTGGCCCGGAGCGACTGGTCATTGATCCGGTTGAACCCAATGTGGAAAGCTCGGCTCCTGAGACTGGTCGCATCAAGGGGCAAATTATTCAGGGATGGCGCCTCCGGCGCCCTGTGGGCATGGGTTCAAACACTCAGCAGTTGGATTACCTCGAGCTTGAGTTGTCCGATCCAGCGGAACATCTGGTAGAGTCCACCTCCGGAAAACTTGTCCTACACATACGCCCCAAAGGGAATGTCCTTCTGCCCGCAACAGGTGCTGATCCAGCGGGAAACTCCTCGGTATTTATCTCAGGGGATTCCAGTTCTCGGGTGTGGAACCTGGAAAAGGCGATCTGGTTCGGAACCAATCGGTACCGCCCGGTTCGGATTGCACGGGAAGAGGTGGATCTGGCCCAAATGAAGATCCGTGAAGCCAGGCGTGCACTCTACCCGGCCGCTACGATGAAATACAGCTGGACGGATGGAGTGGCTTCCAACGTAAGTTTTAGAGAGTACACCGCTGGTTTACAGCTGGAACAGCCGCTCTATTATTCAGGTCGGTTGATTGAGGCTTACCGCCAGTCCTTGGTGAACCTTCAAGTGGCAGAGAAACGGCAGGGAAAGGTGAAGACCGATTACGGGATGGAGGTGGCTCAGGAGTTCTATCAGTACATCGGCGCCAAGTCGAGCCGTGCAGCCCAGGAGGGATTGGTGGCTGAGGCGGAGCAATTCATGAACCAGGCCAAGGCTCGGTTTGACAAGGGATTGTTGACGCGTTTGGAGGTGCTCAACATCGAGGCGCAGTTCAACCAATCGAAGTTTCAGCGGGCCAATGCCGAGAACGATGTGATGCTGGGCCGATTGAAATTTATACAGAAGCTCGGTCTTGAATCGGACAGTCAGTTGGTGGAGGCGCCCGATCGGTTCCCCACGCCATCACTTCAGGAAATCGATATGGAAGAAGCCATCAAGCTTGCCCTCAAGAACAAGCCGGACATTCAGTTGAATCGCTTGTTGGTAAGCTTCCATGAGTATGAGGTGCAGATTGCTGAGGCCAAGACAAAGCTGAAGGTGGATCTCTCCGGTTTTTATGGGTCCTCCGCCTCCGCCTTTGAAACGGAGCCTTTGGATTCCGGGAATGATTATTTCATCGGATTCAAGGTCAGCCGCCCGTGGGGTCCCCATGGCGCGACGGCCTCTGTCACGAAAACAAAAACCTCCCCTCGGCTTGGCCAAACGACCCGCACCGATTCCACCGTTTGGTCGGCGGAGGTGGGGATCCTGGATCAACTGCAAGGTCTGTCCGAGATCCAGCAGGCTCAGGTGAATCTCGACAAGGCACGGCGCGATCTTGAGGATGCCAGAAATTCGAGTGTGCAGGAGGTACAGGAGGCCGTCATCAGCTACCGCAAGGCCCGTCTGCAGCTGGGATACGCTCAGCAGAAGATTGCCTTTCGTGAAGAGCAGGTAAAGATCTTGAAGGTCCAGGCCTCGGTGAATGAGGCACTCCCATCGCAGGTCCTGGAGGCGATCATGAGATTGGCGGATGAAAAGTCAGGACAGGCTCAGGCATTGAGCAATTATTACATTGCGCTGGCTAAACTCAACAAGGCCATCGGCCTAGTTGATCATTACATGTAAAAAGGAGCCGCTATGTCCAAACGGTTGAAAACGGTCGTTTTCTTCATCCTAGTACTCATTGGGGGTGTTGCACTGGTGAGCTGGGGGCTTCCTAGCCTCCTGAAAACTCCCAAGGTGACCCGGCTTCCTCCAGGGGTCAAGCCCCAGGGCGCGACGGTCTCGGAAGAGTCCCTTGCGATACCTGTGCGGATCTTTAAGGCAGCGCGTATCGAATTTACAGATCTGCTTCCCACGCTGGGCACCGTCCGTGGTCAAACGGAGTTGGAGCTGAAGTTTGAGGTTAACGGTACCATCAAAGAGCTTCATTTCCGGGAAGGAGATTTGGTCAAGGCGGGTCAGGCGCTTTCCCGTTTGGATGACCAGGAGGGTCGTTTGCGGGTGGAATACGCGGAGTCAAAGCGCCAAACGGCTGAATCGCAGCTGAAGCTGGCTAAGAAGCGTCTTTCCGTAAGCGAAGATCTCTATAAGCTGGGTGCCATTATTTTGCCCAAACTGGAGGAGTCCAGGATTGAGGTGGAGCAGGCCCAGACACAGGTGATCACGGCTGAGAAGGAGTTGAATCTGGCGCAGCACGAGATGGAACGGACGATTCTCAAGGCTCCGATGGATGGGGTCATCGGGGTACGCCACGGGGAGGTTGGCGAGGTCGTCACTCCTCAGACGGCGATTGCCACCCTGATGGATGTGAATTCCGTGTACGTCGAGGTGGGGATTATCGAGCGGGACATCGAGCGGATCCGATTGGGTCAGCGGGTCAAGGTTTCCGTGGATTCTCTCCCCAACACCACCTTTGATGGGAGGATCGACAATCTGGCGCCCCTGGTCGAGGGAAAGTCCAGGACCCTGACTGCCAAGGTGAAGGTGGACAACGCGCAAGGTCAACTGTTGCCGGGGATGTTTGCCCGTTCCGAGATCGCAGTTTTCGAGAAGCCAGATGCCCTGGTGATTCCCTTGCCTGCGTTGAAGGATAACGATGGAGACGGCAAGTCCGACTCCGTCTTTGTCGCAGAGGGGGAAAAGGCGGTGTTAAAACCGGTTACGGTTGGGTACCAAACGACCGACTATGCGGAGGTCAGCCAGGGGCTTCAAGAAGGGGATCAGGTGATCACCGAGGCAAGGGGCAATCTGAAGGATGGTTCCGGCGTCACCTTCCTCGAGCAGGAGGAAGCGGCCTTTGAGCGAGCGGAACCAAAGTCCGTAAGTGAGGGCTCCAAGTGATGAGGTGAGTGAGTGAGTCTCCCGCAGTTCAGCGTCCGCAGACCGGTTACAACCGTCATGATCTACCTGGGGATTGTGCTCCTGGGGATCATTGCTTGGACGCGCCTGCCGCAGGAATTGTTCCCGCCGATTACCTATCCCCAGTTGACCGTTGTGACCCACTACAAGGATGCTGCGCCCGAGGAGATTGAGCTTTTGGTGACCAAGCCCATTGAGGAGGTCACCGGCACGGTCTCAGGCTTGCGGCGAATCAGCTCCATCTCCAAGGAAGAGCTCTCTCTGGTGATCGCAGAGTTCAACTGGGACACCAACATGGATTTCGCCGCCCTCGGAGTCCGGGAGAAGATCGACCTCATCAAGGAACGACTGCCGCGCGGAGCGGAAGACCCAGTGGTCATTAAGTACAACCCCTTCGAGCTTCCGGTCTTGGTTTTGAATCTCTCCGGAGATGTCCATCCCTACGAGCTGCTCACCATTGCTCGCAAGCAGGTCAAGAACGAGCTGGAGAAGGTCGAGGGAGTAGCGGCAGTGAACATCTCGGGTGGATTGGAGAGGGAGATCCTGGTGGAGCTGGACCAGGGTCGTCTTCAGTCAGCCCGATTGCCCATCTCGCAAATCGTCGACTCCCTCTCGAAGGCGAACCTGAACTATCCAGCAGGAACGATCAAGGAGGCCTTCTATGAATACCTGATACGGACCATGGGGGAATTCTCAGTCGTCAAGGAGATTCCCGGCATTGCCGTCGGAGTGGATGAGAAAAAGGAGCCCCCCGAAAAGGAACTGGAGAAACAGCAGCATGAGAGTCTCGGAGGCCCGCTCGAAAAAGAGAAGGGCCTTCCGCCTCCGCAGCGCTTGATCATGCTCAAGGATATCGGAGTAGTGAAGGATACCTACCGGGACCGAGAGTCCATCTCGCGCTTCCAAGGCAAGGATAACATCTCCTTGAGTATTCAGAAGCAGGCGGGGGTGAGTACCTTGCAGGTGGTCAGCCGAGTCCAGGAAGCGATGAAGGGGATCAGGGCTTCCTTGCCACCCGGCGTCCAGCTCGCTGTCGCCTATGATCAGTCGACCTTCATTCGCAAGTCCATTGCGGATGTTCGGGATGCCGCCTTGCAGGGTGGTCTGTTTGCGTTTGGCGTCTTATTCCTGTTCTTGGGGAATTTCTGGGCGGCTCTCAACGTCACTTTTGCCATCCCCATCTCAGTCTTTGCAACGGTGGGCCCCATGTACTTCAGCGGCCTGACGATCAACGTGATCTCCATGGGTGGTTTGGCGATGGCGGTGGGGATGCTCGTGGATGCAGGAACGGTTGCCGTCGAGAACATCGACCTCAAACGCCGAGATGGAAAGCCGTCGAAAGAGGCTGCTGTTGAGGGAACGGAAGAAATCTCCAGCGCCCTGTTCGGTACGGTGAATACCACCGTCGTGGTCTTCCTCCCCATGATCTTTGTGGTAGGCATTGCAGGGCAACTCTTCAAGCAGCTCGCCTATACTGTGACGGTTTCGAACTACGCCAGCCTTGCTGTGGCGTTGACCCTGACGCCGCTGTTTGCCTCCAGGATCCGATATGGAACCGGACGTTCCCCCATTGAGCCGTTCATTGATGCCATGCGTCGATTTGACACGGCTCTCGTTACCTGGTTTCTGCGACATCGGATTGTAGGGATCGGGCTGGTAACCCTGATGTTTGTGGCATCGCTGTTTGGGCTCGGGAAACTGGACCGCGAGCTGCTCCCCCGAGTGGATCAGGGTCAATTCATCCTACGCGTGAATCTTAACCCCGGTACCCGGTTGGATGTTACGGACCGCGTGACGAAACGCATTGAACAAGTTTTGCAGGCGCTGCCGGAGGTCCGAGATGCTACCGTGAACATTGGGTCCTCCAAAGAGAAAAAGGCTGAGGAGCTTCTGGAGACGTTAGGATCCCACCAGGCGCAGATCCTGGTTAACCTTTGGCCGAAGTACATGGGATGGGGCCAGGCCCCGGGAACAGGTTTTCGAACCCGAAAGACCGCCGAGGTTGTTCAGGAGTTGAAGGACACCCTCAGTCGCGAGTCCCTGGAGGGAGCGAATGTCGAGTACCTTCTTCAGGAGTCGGTTTTCAAGTCTGCCCTCTTGGCGGGGGCCCCCGTGGTGGTGGAGATCAAGGGGACGGATTTGCAACGGGTGGAAAAAATCGCCAACCAGGTCAAAGAAGATTTGACGAATATCCCGGGACTCTACGGTGTTCAGACGAGCCTCATCCCGCCGTCGCCAGAGACTAAGGTGCACGTGATGAAGGATCGAGCCTCTACCTATCACCTTTCCGTCAGCGACATTGCCCTGACTGCCCAGACGGCGCTCAAGGGCTATGTGGCGACGAAATTCAAGGAAGAGGGAAAGGAGATTGATATCCGGGTTAGGTTGCGAAAGCAGGATCGTGAAGATATGAGCAGGGTACGGCGTTTACTGATCCATTCTCCTCTCGATTTAGACGTTCCCCTTGCGGAGGTGGCCTATTTGTCCGACGGCAAAGGCCCGACCGAAATCCGGCACCTGGACCAGCAGCGCACGGTCTTGATCTCGGCGCAGTTGTTCAACCGTTCACTGAGCGAGGTCCTCAAGGAAGTGTCTTCTGTCTTGGACAAACGGGCGCTACCCTCAGGTTATACGGCAGCGCTGACCGGCGAGAACCAACAGATGCAGGAATCATTTCGTTCCCTGGCTTTCGCGCTGGGTCTATCAGTTCTTTTGGTCTACATGGTGATGGCGGCGGAATTCGAGTCCCTCTGGCAGCCATTTCTCATCATGGGGACGATCCCGATGGGTATCATCGGAGTGTTCCTCGCCCAGTGGCTGACCCACACCCCCGTGAGTGTGATGACGCTGCTGGGTGTCATCATCCTGGGCGGGTTGGTGGTCGATGATGGAATTGTTTTAGTGGACTACATTAATCTGGTCAGGGCCCAAGGGGTTGGACTGGAAGAAGCGGTTGTGCTGGCGAGTGAACGGCGCCTGCGCCCGATCCTGATGACTTCGGGCACCACTGTGCTGGGCCTTGTTCCGCTTGCATTCGGTTTAGGCGAAGGGGTAGAACTGCAGGGCCCCATGGCCATTGCCGTGATGGGAGGAATGACCGTTTGTACCTTTTTGACCCTCATCTTTCTTCCCGCTCTGTATGTTGTGGCGGATCGGTTTTTCTCGAGATTCCGCCAGCTGCTCCCGCTTCCATCCTCCGATGAGCCTTTAATTCCTGCTCTAGCGACCTCTGCTGGGCTACCTGTTTCTGGCCTACCTCCTGCCATTGTGTCCACCCCTATTCCCGAGTCCGCCATCACGGAGATTTCCTCAGTGGAACCTACCATGCGTGTAGAACTCCCAGAGATTCCGGATGATTACGGTGGGGAAGAGATTCCTCCTGATAGGCCGGATTTCCCAGTCTTGTTCCTAACGGATTTTCTTGGGAAGCCAGAACCACCGTCGGAACCGGAGCCTCCGCCGTCAGAACCTCAACCTCCATCAGAGCCGCCTGGTCCTCCGTTAGAGCCTGAACCTCCGTCAGGGATGGGAAGTGGAGGCGTTGCGTTGGAACTCAATATTTCACAGCCTGTTACACCTACTGAGCCACCAGATGAGATGGTTCTTGAGCAGGCGCCTGATATGGTTCCAGAACAACCAGAATTACCAGCACAACCACAGGAACCTCCTCCTGTAGAGGAGCCACCCTCTCCTGTTCCACCCGAGGCTCTTCCTCCGTCGGTAGGGGAAGCGGCACCTCCCCCTATTTCAAAGATGTTGCCCCTTGTGTCGGCACAAGAGCCATCACCTCCTGCTACGCCAGGGACGCCTATTCCACTCAACCCTCGACAGCAACAGCTGATCGAGTACCTGAAGGTTCATGGACAGATCAGCCGGAAGGATTACGCGCAATTGATAGGTGCTTCGATACCGACGGCAGCCCGTGATCTGAAGGAGTTGGTGGATCGTGGACGGATTAAGGGGATTGGGCCTTTGGCCAAGGGAAGATATTATGTCCTTGCCTGATTTTTCCATTCGACGACCCATCACGATCCTGATGCTCTGTATTGGGTTGGGTGTGGTGGGTGGAATCGCTTTGACGCGTCTGCCGATTGAGCTTTATCCGAATTTCAGCTTTGGCGACATCTCCATCATCATCAACGTCCGTGGTGGAATGCCTCCGGAAGAGATCGAGAACCGGGTGACCAAACTGGTTGAGGAAAGCATAGGAGACGTTTCTCACCTCAAGGACGTCA
>JAHFFF010000048.1 GCA_023248095.1 Candidatus Omnitrophota bacterium
CCTTTCCTATATTGAAGGAAGTGGTGGCCTCATAGAGGAGCGGCGCCTTCGGCCGGCCGGTCCGGATGTAAACTGGCCCGATCATCTCCGCCGCCTGCTTCACCAACGCCCGAGTGGCATGTTCGTCGGCCGGCAGGATCACGGTGAAACCGGGCAGAGAGGTCATCAGCGCCACATCCTCGATCGACTGCTGAGAGACCCCATCCTCCCCGACGCTGATCCCGCCGTGCGAGGCAACCACCTTCACGTTTTGATGGGGAACGGCCACCGCCATCCGCAATTGATCGTATCCCTTGCAGGTCATGAAGCAGGCGAAGCTGGAGATGAATGGGATTTTCCCGGCTTGCGCCAGACCACCCGCCAATCCCACCAGGTTCGCCTCGGCAATTCCCACATTGAAGAAGCGGTCCGGGAACTCTTTCGAGAATGGCCCCGTGCGTGTGGAGGAGGCAAGATCTCCATCGAGAACGACGATCTTCGGGTTTTTCCGTCCAAGCTCGACCAGCGCTTGTCCGTACGCATCCCGCGTGGCCAACCCCAGCTTCTTCTCCATTGCAGCGATCACTTCGCCCCTTTCTTGATTTTGCCGGCGGCCACCAGAGCCTGCGAGAGGGAAGGATCGCCGTCAAGTTCCTTCAGCGCGGCCTGGACTTCCTCTGAAGTGGGGGCCACGCCGTGGAAGTAGTTGTTGTTCTCCATGAAGGAAACCCCCTTCCCCTTCACCGTATTCGCGATAATCAGGTGCGGCTGGCCCTTCACCTGTTTCGCCTTTTCAAGGGCCTGAAGGATCTGCGGGATGTCGTGGCCATCCACCTCCTGCACATGCCAGCGAAAGGCCTCCCACTTCGCCCGAATCGGCTCCGGATCCAAGATGTCCTTCACTGCCCCGTCCAACTGAAATTTGTTGTAATCCAGGACGGCGATCAGCCGTTCCAATTTGTGGAAGCCGGCGAAGGCCGCCGCCTCCCACGTCTGCCCCTCCTCCGTCTCGCCATCGCTGAGCAGGCAGTAGACCCAGGAGTCCTTGCGATCCATCTGGGCGGCCAAGGCCAGCCCGCTGGAAATGGAAAGCCCCTGCCCGAGTGATCCGGTGCAGGCCTCCAACGCCGGCAGATGCCGCGTATCCGGATGCCCCTGCAGAGGAGAACCCAGTTTTCTCAACGTCCCCAGGAGCTCTTTAGGGAAATAGCCGGCCAAGGCCATCGCCGCGTAAACAACCGGGCATCCATGTCCCTTGCTCAGGACAAAGCGATCCCGCTCCTCCCAATGGGGATTCCTGGGATCATATTTCATTGCGTGGAAGAAGAGACAGGTGATCAGATCGGCGGCAGACAGGGAGCCACCCGGATGGCCTGACCCGGCAGTGCCCAACATGCGGATGATCTCTTTTCGAATCTCCTTGGCGACGACAGGAAGTTCCGCGACAGGGAGTGATTGGGGTGCCATTGCGAAAGCGATGATACCGATTTTCCGCAGCGCCGTCAACGCCGATTACAGAACAAGGAGTGGTTTATAGGCTTGAATTATGTATTCGAATCGAATACAACTAGAGTATGGTGAGAAACAGGCTGACAACCCTGCGGCTTTCCAAGGAGGAGGCGGAGGAGGTAGACCGCTACTTAAAGAATAACCCAGTCTTCGGTTCCATTTCCAGTCTGGGAAGGGTAGCCATCATGGAATTCGTTCACGCTCAAAAAGGCTTGAAGCTCCTCCCTAACCCATCCTCCCCCCAAAACCGCAGGCCGGACTTTCTGTGGGACTATGACCTGACGGAAGCGCAGGCCAAAGAGATCCTCCACCACGCTCCCCGGGCCCAGCGAAAGTGGCTGGCGGCCCGTATCCTGGAGCGGCTCAGCGTTCCCGCCGTCTTCAACTATTTGGATCTGGATGAAATACGGGAGATCCTGCCGGAATTGCGGATGAACCCGAAAGTGAAAAGACATTGGGAGGAAGCAGTCCGCCTATGGACAAGGCCGGCCCAAAAACCTTAACAGCCCTACAAAAGGAAGCGCTGGACCTGCTGTTCTCCCACCCCGGATGATCAAGCCACTTACACTGAACGAGTTGACCGGCTTCTACCACGACCTGCGCAAGCGCATCCTGATTCGGCTGAAACCTTAAAACAGTAAAACACCAAAAATTTTATGCTGTTCTGATGTTATAATGACGGCTTTCCAAATGGTTCATCCGCTACTCTTCTACACTCTCTCCGGACTCATGGTGGTGGGCGCCCTGGGGGTGATCTTCGCCAGGGTGCCGATTTACGCGGTCTTAAGCCTGGTCATCACCCTGTTCGGAATGTCGGCCCTCTTTGTTGCTCTGGGGGCTTATTTTGTCGCCGCCATTCAGGTGCTGGTTTACGCGGGAGCGGTGCTGGTGCTGTTCCTCTTCGTGGTGATGCTGCTGGACATGGCGCCTGAGGCCCTGTTCCGAGCTCGTAGTAGAATCATGATGGTCGCTGGAATTGCCTTCGGTGGGATCTTCCTCTGGCAGTTGGTTCACGTGACGGTCGTGATTGGCGGTCGCCCGGGACTCTTCACCAAACAGCCTGTTGCCGGCACCACCGCTGCAGTCGGGAAACTCCTGTTCACCACGTACGCCCTTCCCTTTGAGGCAGCCTCCATGCTGCTGCTGGTCGGGATCATCGGCGCGATCGTGCTGGCCAAGAAAAAGCTATGACCGCGCCGATCACGCTGAGCCATTTGCTTGCTCTGAGTGGGCTCCTTTTCTCCATAGGCCTGGTGGGAGTTATGACCCGCCGGAATATCCTCCTCATCCTCCTGAGCTTGGAAATTTTGCTCAGCTCTGCCAACCTAGCCTTCGTCGCCTTCTCCCGATCGCTCGGGGACCTCTCGGGCCAGATCATGGTCTTTTTCGTTATGGTGGTGGCTGCCGCAGAGGTGACGGTGGGGCTGGCCATCGCTCTCCTCATCTCCCGCAAGGCCGGCAACCTCAACGCCGACGAGCTGCGGAACCTGAAATGGTAGCCGCTCCCTGGATCATCCTTTTCGCCCCGGCACTGGCCTGCGCGGCCATCGTCCTATTCGCCCGTAACTCGAAACCTTTGAGTGCAACGCTCGCCATCGGCGGTCTGGCGGTCAGCTTCTCATTCGCCGTGTATGCGCTGCTTCAGTCCCTGCATCCACTCGCTGAAACCATTGAGAGTTCCGTTTCCTGGGTCAATCTGCCGGGATTGGCGCTGGAATTCGGCCTGCTGCTGGACCACCCTTCCATTCTAATGAGCTTGGTGGTCACCGGCGTGGGGCTGATGATCTTCATCTACTCGGTCGGTTACATGGGAGAGGAGCGAGGCCTTCCCCGATACTTCGCCTTCCTCTCCCTGTTCGCCTTCTCGATGCTCGGCATCGTACTGGCAAACAACTTCGTGACCCTGTTCATCTTCTGGGAACTGGTGGGAGCCAGCTCCTACCTGCTGATCGGTTTCTGGTACGAGCGCCCGAAGGCGGCCGACGCCGGAAAGAAGGCCTTCCTGGTCAACCGGATCGCTGATTTCGGCTTCCTCATCGGCATCCTCATGCTGTGGAACCTCTCCGGTCTGGAAGGACAATCGCGAACGCTCAACTTCGCGGAATTGGCGGAAAGGCTGCAGGCCTTGGTGGCACACGGAACCCTTTCCCCTCAACTGCTGACGGCCGTCGGCCTGCTGGTCTTCTGCGGGGTACTGGGCAAATCGGCCCAGTTTCCTCTGCACGTCTGGCTGCCGGATGCGATGGAGGGCCCGACCCCGGTCTCCGCCCTGATCCACGCAGCAACGATGGTTGCCGCCGGAGTTTACCTGATCGCCCGAACCTTTTTCCTCTTCTGGCAGACGCCCGAGGCGATGGCATGGGTGGCCGCAATCGGAGGTTTCACAGCCCTCTTTGCCGCGAGCCTCGCCTTGGTGGAGGATGACATCAAGCGGGTCCTGGCCTACTCCACCCTGAGCCAGCTCGGATACATGGTGATGGCCTTGGGATTGGGCGGCTACGTAGCCGGCATCTATCACCTCACCACGCATGCCTTCTTCAAGGCCCTCCTGTTCCTGGGCGCCGGCTCTGTGATTCATGCCCTCCACACCAACAACATCTGGGAAATGGGCGGACTGTTGAAGAAGATGCCGGTCACCAGCATCACCTTCCTGATCGCGACGCTGGCCCTGTGCGGAATCTTTCCCTTAAGCGGCTTTTGGAGCAAGGATGAGATCTTGGCTGTGGCCTTCTTCCGGAATCCTCTCCTCTGGGTAGTCGGCACAGCCACCGCCGGATTGACCGCCTTTTACATGGGCCGGGTCTTTTGCGTGGCCTTCCTGGGCTCCGCCCGCGCACACAGCGCCGGCCACGCCCACGAATCTCCGCCGGTCATGTCGGTGCCGCTCATGCTCTTAACGGTTCCTACGATGGTGGCCGGATTCATCGGCATCCCTCATTACCTGCACCATGGGCAGGAGGCCGGGGTTCACGTCCCATTTAATGCCATCGTTGCAGGCATCTCCACTCTGGTCGCGATGGCCGGCTTATCTCTCGCTTATGCTGTGTATGGGCGAGGGTATCAACCGGGAATACAGGTCCAGCGAGTTCTGGCTCTGGCGGCGGTGCCTCTTTCCAGAAAATTCTGGGTGGATGAGGTGTATGGCTGGATCAACCGGAACATCCAGCAGAGATTCGCCGACCTGCTGAGCCTTTTCGAGCGGTACATCATCATCGGCCTTTACGTGAACGGGGTGGCGAAGATCACGGGATTCACCGGTTCGGTCCTGCGCCTTGCGCAGACCGGAAAGGTCCAGGGCTACGCCGCCACGCTCCTGGCCGGCTTGAGCCTGCTACTGTATCTGAGCCTGCGATGAACCCGATCACCGGCATCCTCCTCTGCCCCATCGTAGGCTCTCTCATCCTCTTACTGGTGCCCCAGCGCCGGAGCAACTGGGTCCGCTGGATTTCCACCGTCGCCACCGGCATCCCGGTGCTCATCTGCATGGCCCTCCTCATCCAATTTCCGCGGGGCCATGCCGGCTACCAGTGGGTGCAGAAGATCCCCTGGATCCCCGCCCTTGGCATCCAATATCAGGTGGGCGTCGATGGGATCAGCCTGACCCTCCTTCTGCTTCACGTCCTGTGCGGATTCACCGGGGTGCTCATCTCTTACCGGATCAAGGAACGGGTGAAGGAATATTACATCTTCTACCTCCTGCTGATCGGAGGAGTCGCCGGGGTTTTCGTTTCGCTGGACCTCTTCTTCTTTTACCTGTTCTACGAAATGGCGGTGATCCCGATGTTCCCGCTCATCGGAATCTGGGGCTCGGGGGATAAGAAGTACGCCACGATGAAGCTGACGCTCTACCTCACCGCAGGGGCGGTGCTGGCCCTCATTGGACTGCTGGCCCTCTACGCCGTCAGCGGGGCGCACAGCTTTGATCTCATCTTCCTCGAGCGTTACCTCACGCAGAATCCGATTCCCGGCCATCTCCAGAAGTGGCTTTTCCCATTCCTGCTGATCGGGTTCGGCGTGATCGCTCCGATGTGGCCGCTGCACTCCTGGTCTCCGATGGGCCACGCCGCGGCGCCGTCTGCGGTGAGCATGCTGCACGCAGGCGTGCTCATGAAGCTGGGCTCCTACGCCATCCTGCGCATCGCCGTGCAGCTTCTCCCTCAAGGGGCCTACACCTGGCTGCCCTGGGTAGCCCTCCTCTGCATCATGAACATCATCTACGGCGGTTTTGTCGCCCTGGCGCAGAAGGACATGAAGTTTCTGATCGGGTATTCCTCCTCGAGCCACATGGGGTACGTGCTGCTGGGGATCGCCTGCTTGAATCCGGTGGGATTAAACGGCGCGGTGCTCCTCATGTTCGCGCACGGGCTCATGACGGCGACGGCCTTCGCCACCGTCGGCCACGTGTACGACCAGACCCACACGCGGATCATTTCCGACTGGGGGGGGCTGGCCCGTAGGATCCCGTTCATCTCCACCGCCTTCATCATCGCCGCGATGGCCTCCAGCGGCCTGCCCGGCTTCGCCAACTTCGTCTCGGAGCTGCTGGTCTTCTTCGGGGCCTGGAACAGCTATCGGTGGTCGGCGCTGGCGGCGGTCTTCGGGATCGTCATCACCGCCTTCTACATGCTGCGGGCCGTCCGGACCGCCTTCTTCGGCCCTCTGAATATGCGCTGGGCGGAGCTGGAGGATGCCGCCGGATTTGAGCGGGTGCCTTATCTCATCCTGATCGCCGCACTGCTGATCGTCGGCTGCTGGCCCCGGTTCCTGCTGGAGATCATTTCCAGTTCCACCGGAACGGTCCTCTCCCACCTCACTCACTTGGAGACCATCGCCAAGCTATGATCCCCGCCGGCCTGCTTGCACTTTTACCGGAGCTCTGGATCGGGCTTCTGTTCTCGGCGATCCTGGCCCTGGACCTTCGCTGGAAGGAAACCCGCTCTTCCACCATGGGGATGCTGACCGCCGTGGGGCTTATGCCCCTCTTTCCATTGCTCTGGTGGCAGCACTCTTCCCTGCATCCTGCCGATCTGCTCAGCGGCATGTACCGGCTCGACCCGATGGCCCTTCTGTTCAAAGGGATTTTTTCCGCCTCGGCAATCTTGGTTACGCTGATGACCCGGGAACTGGGCAAGACCATTCAGCGCGGCCACGGAGAATTTTACCTGCTGCTTCTGACCGCCACGCTGGGGATGTTCTTCGCCGCCTCCTCCGCCAACTTCATCATGCTGTTCGTTTCGCTGGAGCTGATCGCCATCACCTTTTACGTCCTCACCGCCTACCTTCAGACCGACCTGCATTCCTTGGAGGCCGGAATGAAATATCTGGTGCTGGGCTCTCTTGCATCGGGACTCCTGCTCTACGGGTTTGCATTCATCTACGGCGCCACCGGCTCTCTTCAATTCTCTAAGATCCAAGAAGCGCTCTCTCATCATCAGGCTTCCCTTCCCGTCCCGCTCTTGTTCGGTCTTCTTCTCGCGCTTTCCGGCATTCTATTCAAAGTCGCCGCCGTTCCGTTCCAGCTCTGGGTTCCGGATGTCTATCAAGGGGCCCCCACGCCGGTGACCGCATTCCTCTCCGTTGGCTCCAAGGCAGCCGGTATCCTGGTTGTTTTCCGCGTCCTGCAGGAGCTGTTCCTTTTGCAGGCGCACCAATGGTCGCCGATCATCGCCTGGATCGCAGGTCTCACCATCGCCTACGGAAATTTGGGCGCCATCCCGCAGACGAACATCAAGCGGCTGCTCGGCTATTCTTCCATCGGCCATGCCGGCTACCTCCTGATCGGAATCGCTACCGCCACCACCCTTGGGTCCGCCGGCACCAACTTCTATCTGATCAGCTACCTCTTCACCAACCTAGCGGTCTTCTTGGTGGTAACGGCCTTTTCCCGGCAGACGGGGTCGGATGAGATCCGCGACTACGCGGGGCTTTCCAAGCGTTCTCCCTTTCTGGCGGCCGCAATGTTCATCGCGCTGCTATCGCTGGCCGGAGTACCGCCTCTGGCGGGCTTCTTCGGTAAGTTCTTACTGCTGATGAGCGCGGTGACGGAAGGATATCTGCCGCTGGCAATCGTGGGTGCGGCGGCGGTGGTGGTGTCCCTCTACTACTATCTGCTGATCGTCTACACGATGTATGCCGACAAGCCGGAAGATCCCACGCCGATTCCGGTGAGCGCCCCGGTGCGCCTGGCCTTGCTCCTCTGCCTCGTTGCCATGTTGGGCATCGGCATCTGGCAGGGTCCCTTCCTCCGCATCTCCCTCGCCGCTTCCTTCCAGTAGTTAGGCTAACCCTGCCTTCACGGCTTCGTAGATCGTTTCACGTGGACCGATACCCACAACAACCACTGTAATAACCCGACGTTCCATCCTGTAAACAATACGAAACCGCCGGGCGCGGAAGGAATGAAACCCGATCAGCTCGTCCCGCAGTGGTTTGCCGATCCACGGATCCTTGACGATCTCCTCAAGGGCCCTGCGGACGTACCGCTTGGTCTCCGGAGGAAACGTGCGAAGGGTTTCTTGGACTTTCGGGGTGATGACAAGCCGCCACTTCACGCGCGGCCCCAGTTTATCCTTTCCATGGGAATTCCCTTACCGCCCCGGCGCAGGTACTTCAGGGAGGCCCGGATCTGGGCCATCAATCTGGGATCCGACTTGATGGCCAACGTCTCCACGATGGATTCCCACTCCTCGTAGGAAACCAGTACTGCCGCAGGCCTGCCCTTGGCCGTGATCACCACCTCGTCTCCTAATCGATTCACGCGGCGTACTGCTTCCAGGGCGTGGATCCTGAACTCCGTCACAGGAACGACATTCAGCGGCTTCATAGGTACCTCCTAAAACGAAGTGTAGCACTAAAATGCGCACCTGTCAAACGCATGCTGGAAGCTCGCCGAGCCATTACGCCGCCCGCAGCTGCTCCAGCCGCTCCTCCAAGCCGGAGGCACTAATCGTGTCTAGGATCGGCGGAGCAATCCCCATCCGCTGCAAAATCTCCTCCAGTCCCGTTGCCGGATCCAAATGGATAACCGCCACGCTTCCAGACAGGATCCGACCCAGTTGGACAGCCGACGCAGCGTCCCCGAGGTAGTCGACTGCGGTTACACCCTCCCGCCGTAAGATCTCGAACGCCAACTCCTCCAGTCCCGCACTCGCGATTAACCTCACGCCGTTCCGTGCAGCAACCTCCTGTGCCTCCGCACTGTTGGCTCCAAACAGGATAAAGTGATTCCTCGCTTCACCTGGAATCCGCGCCACAAACTCCGCCAGGCCGAGTCGTTTGCTGATCACACCGACGTCCAACACGAACAAACTTCTGGTCCCCCATGCAGCCTCGGCCAGAAGTCCCAATCTTCCTCGTTCCGCTTCCTCCAACCCTGCGGCGGGTGGGTTGACCGCGTACAAAACGGTCATGGAATCAGGCACGATACGCTCCGCGCGGTATAGATCTAGGGAAGCGGAAACCTCTTTCGGCGCGAACATCAATGCAAGTCGGCCCTCAATCTCCTCCGGCGGCAAATAGGATTCGCTCAGCCCGATCAGCCCACCCGGACGCGTTCTCTTGATGATCCGCTTCCAAAACATCGGGGACATGGCAAGTCCGGAACCCATTCCCGGATAATGAACGATAGTAAGGTCCACCGGCTCCTCTCTGGGAGAGAAGCGAAGGAAATCCACCAGCCGGAAGTGCAGCTTGACCGGCCTGCCTTCGAAGGTGGTCTCGAGATCCAACGTACCACGTTCCGAAAGGATCCTTTCCTCCTCCGGTCCGAAAGTGGAAACAAAATTGGCCTCTTGCAATATCGATGACAGCTCACTCAGGCGGGCAAAAACCTCTTTCGGATCACGCCGATAACGGAAGGCCGTATCGTCCTCCAGATAGACATCCGTAACAGAGGGAAAACGGTTGATATATTTCTCAACCGTTTTCAGATCTGTACCCGAAGTAGGATACAGAATGTGCTTCATGCCATGTGCATACCGAGTCCAATCAGGCTCATTGTCCTCCACCCCAACGGTGGCAGCCGGAGATCTAAACTGTTCTACGAAATCTTTTTTGGCAGCGTTTTCCTCCAAGCCTGACTGCCGCAGCGCATCAGCAGAATTGGGCAGGCCAAGTGCTAGGCTTAGCAGAATGGCTAAGATTCTGGGGAAAATTAGCGTCCGTTTCATAGCGCTAGTTCTGGATAATACTAACGTTACCTGACGTCTAGCGGAAAATCAAAAAATATGTAGGATAAATTTCTACTAATCAAACCAACGGTGATCTCTCTACCGGGTCTTAGCGTACCGATGAAAGCGTTGGATCACGCCTTGAATCACCTCAGGACGATAACAAGATAGTTGCAGCCACGCTCTTTCGATCGTCCGTTTTCCCAACCGCGGGGAGCGAGAAGATCCCTTTCCCATGACGAGTTGAACACCCATGATCGCCTTGAGCAAGACAACCAATTGTTGCTCCTCGGAGCCCTTTACAGCAACGTTGGAAACAACCCCATTGACCACCCGTTCCAAGCTCTTGCGCGTGAAATCCCTTGGTCCCGTAAATTCACGAGGACTTATTCCATCCACGAGAACACCGGGGCGGACCCGTAGGGCTAGAGCCAACGCCCGCAACGTTTTTAAGGTAACCTCTCTCTTCCCCCGCTCAACGGCGGAAAGATTCGGGCGGGAGATCCTTGCCGCCTTGGCCAGAGCCTCTTGAGACAGCCGGCGTTCTAAGCGCCAGAGGAGAACCGTCCTGCTGAATGGACCCATAGATAAAATGTATCATATTTAATACATATTTGTATAACAAAAAAGGCCTTACTTCTTCTTGCCGTAGACCGCTTCCCAGCTTCCGACCATGGGTCCAGTAAGAGAGACGGGCGCGTGGATGCGACACTGATGGGGAAATTTCAGCGTGCACTCAGGAAGCGGCTTGCGCAGCTTGGGGTCCATCAGCTCGTGGATGTCCAGCTTCATGGCGTCGCGGGAGT
>JAHFFF010000208.1 GCA_023248095.1 Candidatus Omnitrophota bacterium
GGCTACAAATATGACCATTCCTATCCCGGGCATCATGTTCAGCAGGAATATTTGCCCCAAACGCGCAGGTATTATGAGCCGACGGAAGAGGGCCTTGAGCGGGAGCTGAAGAGCCGGCTCGCTAAACTGCGGAAGCCCTGAATTTGGCCTTGACAGTAGGTTCAGGAATAAAGTATTATTTCTATAAAGTTGTTGACTTATAAATTCAAGAATTAGTCTAAAAATTAAGGAGATTTTACAAAGATGGCTACACAAGTGTGGACGGAGACGGAGGTAACTAAAGTCGCCCAACGGCTGGAATCGCAGGGAGCCGAAGAAGTCCTGCAATGGGGCGCGCAGGCCTTTTCCCCCAAGATTGCCTTTGCCTCCAGCTTTGGAGCGGAGGATGTGGTGGTGATCGATCTGATGTCGAGGGTCAAACCGCAGGTGACGATTTTCACCTTGGATACCGGCCGCCTGAATGAGGAAACCTACGAAGTGATGGACCGAATCCGGGAACGATACGGGGCTTCCATTGTGAGCTATTTCCCGGACAGGGAGGCGGTGGAGAAGCTGGAACGGGAGAAGGGGTTCTATTCGTTCCGGAAATCCATTGAGAACCGGAAGGAGTGTTGCGGAATCCGGAAGGTGGAACCTTTGAACCGGGCCCTGTCCGGATTGGACGCCTGGATCACAGGTCTTCGCCGGGAGCAGGCCGTGACGCGGTCCGGGTTGCCAAAGGTGGAGGTGGACACCGCGCACCGGGGCATCGCCAAGCTCAACCCGATTGCCGACTGGACAACGCAGCAGGTCTGGGATCACATCCGAAAGAACCAGGTGCCGTACAACAAACTTCATGATCAGAACTTTCCATCTATCGGTTGTTCCCCCTGCACGCGGGCGATCAAGCCGGGGGAAGACATTCGGGCTGGACGTTGGTGGTGGGAACTGCCCGAACAGAAAGAGTGTGGGTTGCACGTCAAACCAAAACCGTAACCGCGGGGGTCAAAGAGAATGAAGGATAACGTCAAATTGGGATCGATCGCTCTGACAATGATGCTGGCAGCCGGGTGTGCGAGCCTATCGAGCACGCGGGCAAAGGAGACAGAGGATTTGAAGGTGCGGGTAAATTCTCTGGAGAGCCAGGTGGCGGCCCTTAACCAGCATTTGGAGCAGGACACGCAAGACCAACCGTCAGCGCAGGGTCAGGTGAGAGGGTCTTCTCCCGCCGGGACGGCCTCGCAGATGCTCCGAGCGCCCAAAGGAACAGCCAAGACTCAATGGACGATTCGGCAGACTCAGCAGGCATTGGTTGTGGCCGGGTTTTACAAGGGGGCCGTGGACGGGAAGGAAGGGCCTCAAACCCGGAAAGCCCTGAAGGAATTTCAGCAGGCGCATGGGCTCAAGGCGGATGGGGTGGTGGGTCCTGCAACCACGCAGGCATTGGCGCGTTACGTTGAAACAGAGCAGCGGGAATAGGCCTCCGCAATGAACGACCTCATTCCTCCCCACGGCGGCCAGCTCAGCGAGCGACTGGTTCGGGGACACGAGCGGGAACAGATGCTCCATCAAGCCAGGAGCCTGCCTTCCTTGACGCTCGATGAATGGGAGCTGTCCGACATCGAGTTATTCGGCATCGGGGCGCTGTCGCCTCTGGAGGGTTACCTCTCGGAGGCGGACTACGACTCTGTAGTCGACCGGATGCGTCTGGCGGATGGAACCATTTGGCCGATCCCGATCACCTTGTCGCTGACCCAGGAGGAAGCGGACGTTTGGCGGCAAGGCCTGGACATCGCCTTGAAGGGGCCGGATGACCAGGTGGTGGCGATCGTGCATGATCCGGAGTTGTTTCCTTACAACAAGCTGGTAGAGGCCCGGTTGGTTTACGGAACCACCGATTCGAGTCATCCGGGAGTGGCGCGTCTTTTGTCGCAAGGGCCGTACTATCTGGGCGGGCGCGTCTCGGTGCTCAGCCTTCCCAGGCACGAAGATTTTCTGCCGTATCGCCTGACGCCGGCTCAGATGAGGCAGGAGTTTCGCGCACGCGGCTGGCGGCAGGTGGTCGGTTTTCAAACCCGCAATCCGATTCATCGGGCGCATGAATACCTGCTGCGGTGCGCGCTGGAGATCGTCGACGGCCTGATGGTTCATCCGCTGGTGGGGCAGACCAAAAGCGACGATCTATCCCCCCAGGTCCGGATGCGCTGCTACGAGGCATTGGTCGGCGGTTACCTGCCGAAGGAGAGGACGGTACTGGTGGTCAACCCCGCCTCCATGCGGTATGCGGGTCCGCGCGAGGCGGTCTTTCATGCGATCATCCGGCAGAACTACGGCTGCAGCCACTTCATCGTGGGTAGGGACCACGCCGGCGTGGGCAAGTTCTACGGGCCGTTCGACGCGCAGCGGATCTTCGAGCGGTTCACGCGCGAACAGCTTGGCGTTACGCCTTTGTGCTTCGACAACGCCTTCTTCTGCAGGGTCTGCGAGGGGATGGCCACCTCGAAGACCTGCGCGCATCCGGCGACCGAGCGAGTTTCGTTAAGCGGCACGGCGGTGCGGCAGTTGCTGGCCGATGGGAAGGCCCCTCCTCCGGAGTTTACCCGTCCGGAGATCGCCGAGATCCTCAAGGAAACGTATGTTGGTCAAACTTGAGCATGTCTCAAAGCAGTTTTCTCACAACGGCACCGGCAT
>JAHFFF010000049.1 GCA_023248095.1 Candidatus Omnitrophota bacterium
GTGGCCGCCTGTTCCTACGAGGCGAAGGCGTTCGGCATCAAGAACGCCATGTCGGTGCATGAGGCGCGGGCCCTCTGCCCGCAAGTCCTCTTGGTGGGCGGCAACCCGGAGAAGTACGTCGACATCTCGCGGAGAATCTTTAATCTGCTGGCGGAGTTTTCCCCGCAGATGGAGATCTTCTCGATCGACGAGGCCTTCCTCGACATGACCGGCACCTATCCCTTCTTCGGGAAGGAGCCGGAGGATGTCGCCCGGCAGATCAAGGAGAGGATCCGGCAAGGATGGGGGCTGACCTGCTCGGTGGGAATCGGGCCGAATAAGCTCCTGGCTAAACTCGCGTCCAATCTTCAAAAGCCGGACGGCTTGGTGCGGATTCAACAGAGTAAGGTGCCGGCCCTGATGGAGCCTCTTCCGGTGCAGGAACTCTGCGGGATCGGGGAGAAACTGAAGGTCTACTTGAATGAGCTGGGGATCGTCACCTGCGGGCAACTAGGGCGGGCGCCCGAAGATCTTCTGGTGCAGAAATTCGGGGTAGTCGGCCATACCCTCAAGCGGATGGGTCAGGGTTTAGACGACAGCCCGGTGCTTCTGTTCCACACCTCCTCTTCGGTCAAATCGATGGGGCATGCTTATACCTTGCCGCGCGACACCTGGGATGAAGATGAGATTCGCGGGACATTGCTGCGGCTGTCGGAGCAAGTAGCCCGCCGGCTCCGGGTAGACGGCTACCAAGGCCGCACGATCCATTTCACCGTCCGCTTCGCCGATTTCAACACGGTCTCGCACCAGCGGACTGCGGCCTATCCCACCGATGCCGGATGGATGATCTATCGGATGGCGGTGGGCCTGCTGGAGGAGTACTGCCGGCCTTTGCCACAAAAAGTGAGGCTGCTCGGGGTGGGGGTGTCCAATCTGACTCAGGAGGCGCGGCAGATGAGTTTCCTGGAGGATGAGCGGCTGTGTACCCTGCTGGACCGGTGCATGGACCGGGTGAGCGACCGGTTCGGGGAGTTCACGATGGTTCGCGCCGGTGCGCTGGAGCCGTTCGTCCAGAAATCGCACGGCTTCCTAGTGAAGCATCACCGGCAGAACCTGATCCTCCGCTGAACGTCGATGCGCTCAGGTCGAGCGGTCGCTGCGGGGGCGGAACAGGCCCAGGCTCGAGGTGAAGCCGTGGATGTAGTTCTGCTTGCCGACGGGACCGATCTCTCCGTTGCAGAAGAAGCCGGCGATCGGGCAGTTGGACCCGAGGGCCTCCCGGATGGTTCGGATATCGACGTGAGGCTCTCCGTAGAGATCCCTGCCTCGACCCAGGCAACTGAACAGCAGCCCGCCGCTCAAGCCGGATTTTGAGAGGGCCTTCGTCTTTTCCTCCAGGAGCAGCTGCAGATCCTCGCGGGAGGTGTCGGCATCCCGCACGTGGAATTGAATCGTCTGGCCGGCCTGGATCCGGTCACCGACGGCAATGGCCCCGCTGGCGGGATCAATCCCGATGAGGTTGCGGATCAAGAAATCCCCCCGCTGGAACTTTTCCTTGTATTCGTTCATCACCACACCCAGCAAGAGCGCTGTGCGGGCCAGCCTTTTGTCGGCATCGGAAAGCTCGTTGAACAGGCGCTGAAGGGCCTCGGTGGCCGACATTCCGGCCAGCTCCAGGATCACGTTCTCCTCCACCTTGGTGACGATGTACGGCCTGCCGATGGGCCGGCACCCTTGCGAGACGATCGTCTGCAGGGTGATGTTCCCGGTGAGCAAGGTTCCCACGGCTCCTTCGGAAAGTAGCTCGTCGTTGTAGAAGAGGATGTTTTCACCCGCCTGGCTGGCTCCGCTGGCCAGCCCGCCAATCAGCGGCATCTTTGGGTAGACCGCGTTGAGCGTCGAAACGAGCGCCATCGCGTCGCAGGTAAAGGGGTCCGGCAGGAGCACGCCGACGGGATCCTCCATCGGGCTTGCCCCGATCTTCTCGATCCAGAAGCCGGGGTCTCGCTCCTCTGCCAGGTCCTCGGGTGACACGGCGAAGGGATGCAGCTTCACCCCGGGCATGACGCCGGCTGCCAACGACAGGGCCGGCGATCCCTCCAGCTCCTGCTCCGATCCGATGATCCCGCCTCCCGTGCAGCCCAGCAACAGAGGGGATCCTAACTCTTCTCGGATCTGACTCAGCAGCGGCTTCCAATCCGCCTGATAGAGGATCGAGGCGAACAAGAAGGCGACGTGGGCTCTAGAGCCTTGAAGTTGTTTCCGGGCCTGCTGCACAACGTCGCGGACCGCTTGACCGGCATCGGCTTGGTCACTCACACCGGTGGCAAATCGCATGGTAAAATTATTCTACCACCCGATGGCCAAAGATCACAGTTTCGACGTCGTATCTAAGGTGAATCTCCAGGAGCTGAAAAACGCAATTCAGATGGCGCAGAAGGAGATCCAGACCCGCTTTGATTTCAAGGGCTCCAGCGCCAGCGTCAATTTCATGGAGGAAACGCCGCCGCTCTTGAAGCTCACCGCCGACCATGCCATGCAGCTTAAAAGCGTCGCGGATGTCGTGCAAGACAAGATGGCCCGCCGCGGGATTCCGCTCAAGGCGTTTGAATGGAAGGAGCCGGAGCATCTGCCGGCCGGCGGGGCCAAGCAGCAGGCGATTCTGCAGCAGGGCATTTCCTCGGAAAAGGCCAGGGAGATTGTCAAGGCGGTGAAGGGATTTGGACTGAAGGTGGATCCGAAGATCGAGGGGGATTCGGTGCGGGTTTACGGGCGGCAGCTGGACGAACTGCAGGAGGTGATTCAGGCCCTTCGCCAGAAGCAGTTCGACGTGCCTTTGCAGTTCGAGAACTACCGCTGATAGGATATAATTGCTTCCATACCAGGAGGAAAAGATGAAAAGGCAGGCTTGGGTTGCTTCCGTTTTGGTGTTGGGTCTTATGGGGGTAGGCGCGGTGAGGCTCTCTTTCGCTGAGGATGCGCCGGCTGGAAAGGCGATGCCGGGGGAGACGGATCCGGCGGTGACTGCGCCGGCCGGGCAGCCGGCCGAAGCGGAGCCGGATTACGCCTTCGGCACGGTCAAGAATGTTTCCGGTGACCAGCTCGTCATCAACGAGTTCGACTACGACAGCGGGGAGGAGAAGGAGGTGACCTACACGGTCGACTCCAAGACAGCGTACGACAATGTGGCTTCCTTGAAGGAGGTTGCCGTAGGGGATGAGGTGGACATCGATTATCATGAAAAGGACGGCAAGAAGGTTGCCGTCACGGTAGCCGTTGCTAAGCCCCTGGAGGGGGAAACCGAGTAAAGGTTTGTTCATTTGTAGGGCGCTTCGCGTGAAGTACGCGGGGCGCCCTTTTTTGTTATACTGAAAGCGCCCATGGCGCAGAGTCTCCCCTCCCTCGACCAGAAACTGACTCCCATGATGGAGCAGTACCGCTCCATCAAGAAAAGCCTTTCTGCGGATACCATCCTCTTTTTCCGACTCGGCGATTTCTACGAGATGTTCTTTGACGATGCGCTCCGGGCCTCGGAGATCCTCAACATCACCCTCACGGGGCGGGAGGGCGGGCCGGTGGGGCGGGTGCCGATGTGCGGGATCCCCTACCACTCCTTCCAGCAATACGTCCGCATCCTCCTGGACCGGAACCTGAAGGTCGCCATCTGCGAGCAGATCGGTGACCCGCAGGCGGCCAAGGGATTGGTGGAACGCAAGGTCACGCGGATCATCACTCCGGCTACCTATTTGGATGAGGAGGCGGCCCCCTCCTCTCGGCCGGAATATTTGGTGGCGGTTGCGTCTGACCGGGGCACGTGCGCCATTGCGGTGTTGGACGCGGGGACCGGGGAATTCTTTGTGCGGGAGGTGGGACGGGAACGGCTGGCCAGCGAGTTGGCCCTGCTTCAGCCGCGGGAGGTGATACTCGCTCAAGGTTTATCCCGCCCGGAATCCTTGAATGCCGCCGTGACGGTTTACGAGGACTGGGTCTTTGAGGCGGCCGAGGGTGCAAGGCTCCTGCGAGAGGGATTCTCTCTGGCCTCGGAGCAGGCGATCCCATTCCATGATCGACCGCTGGCCGTCGGGGCCTGCGGCGCCATCCTTTATTATCTTCGGGATCACCTCCATTCCGCTTTGGGGCACATCCGGCCGCCGGCATTCCTGGAATCGCAGCGGTTCATGGCGTTGGATAACCAGACGCTGCGCAGTCTCGAGCTGGTTTCAAGCCTTAGCGATAAAAGAAAATCTGCCACCCTTCTGGGTACGATCGATTCCACCCTGACGCCCATGGGAGGAAGAACCCTGTACGATTGGATGACCCATCCCTTGCTCAGCTTGGCCGAAATCCAGACTCGCCAGGCGGGAACGGTTGAGCTGGCCGGCAGCCCGACGTTCACGCACGCCGTTCGATCCCTCTGCAAAGGGGTGAAGGATATCGAGCGGACCTTAAGCCGCTTGAGTTATGGGGTGGCGAACGCGCGTGACTTGTTGGGTGTAAAAATTTTCTTGGAGCGCATTCCGGAGATTCAGCGCGGACTGGATCCAGCGGCCAGCTCCATCCTCAAGGAGCTCCGGAGCCAGCTCAAGCCCTTTTCCGAGGTGAGGGATTTGATTGCGCGCGCCATCGTGGAGGATCCTCCGTTGGCGTTGCGGGAAGGGGGACTCATCCGGGACGGGTACTCCAGGGAGCTGGATGAGCTGCGGAGCCTCACTGCCAAGGGTAAATTGTGGCTCATGGAGTTTGAAAAGCGGGAGGCGGAACGAAGCGGGATCCGGTCGCTGAAGGTCCGCTATAACCAGGTGTTCGGCTATTCGATTGAGGTCAGCAAGCCGAACCTGCACCTGGTCCCGGTGGAATATCAGCGCAAGCAGACGCTCTCCAATGCGGAACGGTTTGTCGTGCCGGAGTTGCAGCAGTGGGACGAGCGGATCACCGGCGCCCAGGAGAAGATCAAGGAACTGGAGTACCTGCTGTTCCAGGAGGTCCGGGCCCACCTTTTGGAGCATCTGAGCGGTTTGCAGGCAACTGCCCGGGCGGTTGGCAAGCTGGATGCCCTGGCGGCTTTGGCCTTCACGGCGGTTCAGAAGCAGTGGATCTGTCCGGAGGTGAACGAATCTCCGGAGTTGTCCATTCAGGGAGGCCGGCATCCGGTGGTGGAGGGGATGCTCCCGGCAGGACAATTCGTAGAGAACGATCTTTTCCTGGATGGAAGCGAGAATCAACTGGTGATCCTGACTGGTCCGAACATGGCCGGCAAATCCACCTACATCCGGCAGACGGCTCTCGTTGTCCTGCTCGCCCAGATCGGCTCATTCGTTCCGGCGAAGTCGGCCAAGGTCGGTTTGGTGGACCGGATATTCACCCGGATTGGGGCGCGGGACGATCTGGCGCACGGGGAGAGCACCTTCATGGTGGAGATGATCGAGATGGCGCACATCCTCCGCTCCGCCACGAACCGGAGCCTCTTGGTTCTGGATGAGGTGGGGCGTGGAACCTCCACCTTCGATGGGGTCAGTCTCGCCTGGGCCATCTGCGAGCAGTTGAGCGGCGGGCCGACCCGGCCTCGCACCCTCTTCGCCACCCACTACCATGAATTGATCCAGCTGGAAGAGGAGTTCGCGGGGATCAAGAATTACACGATGACTGTGAAGGAGACGTCGGAGGGAGTGGTCTTCCTCCGAAGGGTGGCGCGGGGCGGATCGGACCGAAGCTACGGGATTCACGTGGCCCGCCTGGCGGGGATCCCGAAGGAAGTGACGGATCGGGCGACGCAGATCCTGCGGGTGTTGGAGAGCGAGAATACCGAGGCGACGCGGATCATCGAGGGTAAGCCGGATGTTGCAATGCAAGACCTGACCCCATCGAATCCGATACTGGAGGAGCTTCGGGTTTTATCAATCGATTCCTTGACGCCGCTGGAGGCGCTGAATCGAATCGCCGAATGGAAGGGAAAACTGTGGGTGTAATTCGCGTTCTGTCGGAATTTCTCGCCAACAAGATCGCCGCCGGCGAGGTGGTCGAGCGGCCCGCTTCCATCGTGAAGGAGCTGGTCGAGAATTCGCTGGATGCGGGCGCTCGGTCGATTGAGATCGAGGTCCAGCACGGGGGGAAAAGCCTGATCCGCGTTTCGGACGACGGCTGCGGGATGGACCGGGAGGATGCGAGGCTTGCCTTTCAGCGTCACGCCACCAGCAAGATCGCCACGGTGGAGGATCTGACGGGGATCGGGTCATTCGGGTTCCGGGGTGAGGCTCTGCCCAGCATCGGGGCTGTCTCCCGCTGCCGATTGATCACTCGCTCGGAGGATTCCGCCGTCGGGGCGGAGGTGGTGGTGGAAGGGGGCTCCTTCAAAGGGGTGCAGGAGCACCCCTGCCGGAAGGGGACCATCCTGGAGGTGAGGGATCTCTTCTTTAACACCCCTGCACGTAGAAAATTCTTGAAGGCCGACTCCACGGAATTGGGGAACATCCTGGACGTCATCTCCCGGATGGGTCTATCGGCCCTTGGGACCCGCTTCACCTTGAAATCTTCCGACAAGGTCCTCTTGGACTGGTCGCCAACCGAGCGTCTTCTCACCCGTGCTGCACAAGTTTTAGGTGAGGTCACAGTGAACGACTTTCTCGAGCTGGACCGGGAGATGAACGGAATTCGGCTCTGGGGGGTGATCGGCAAACCTGCCGTTACGCGAGGCAATCGCAGCCAGATCTTTCTCTTCGTAAACCGCCGCTGGGTGAAATCCCTGCCGCTCACCTACGCCCTTCAGGCCGGCTACCACGGATTCCTGATGGAGCATCGGTATCCGATGGCGGTCCTCTTTCTGGATCTGGATTTGAAGCGAGTCGATGTGAACGTCCATCCGTCGAAGCAGGAGGTTCGCATCTCCAATGAGTCGCAGGTCACCAACTTCATCCATCATGCAGTCCAGGAATGCCTCATGCAGGCGGATCATCTGGCCCCTTCTCTGAAGGTGCCTTCGGGTCCGGCTCAGCGCACGGTGCGGGATTACGCCCTTCAGACAGAGTCCTCCACCCCGCAGCCGTGGGGGGCCGTCTTCGAGACCCCTCAGGCGCCGGTGTTGGCGCCGGCCGTCGCTGTTGCGCTGGGGGAGCACCCCATTCGGATCAAGGAGAAGCTGCGCATCACACGGGTGTTGGGGCAAATTCACCGGACCTTCCTCATTGCGGAGACGGAGGAGGGCTATGTCGTGGTAGACCAGCATGCCGCGCATGAGCGGGTGGTTTACGAGGCCCTCCTCAAGAACCTGCAGAGTGGGCAATCAGAGCGACAGATGCTTTTTCTCGACGAGACGCTGGAGCTTCATCCCAGACAGCGTGAGTTGTTTCAGCAGTCGCTGCCGCTGCTGACCAAGCTCGGTTTTGAAATCGAGGGATTCGGGGAAGGGGCCTGGGTGATCCGAGCCATCCCTGCAGTGTTCGGAGAGGTCAACCCGATCCAGTTGATCCGGACCTTTCTGGAACAGGTGGAGGAAGGAAAAATCCGGACTACTTTGGAGGAGAGCCAAGAGGCGGTGGCGGCCCTGTGCGCCTGCAAGAAACAATCGATCAAGGCCCGTGATCCGCTGGAACCCAGGGCGATGCGTACCCTGCTGGAGCGGCTGGCCGCCTGCGAGAATCCCTTTCATTGTCCCCATGGCCGTCCGGTTTTCTTCACCGAGACGGTGATGAACCTGGAAAAGCAGTTCAAAAGGATCTAAACAACCGAGGAGGATTTCGTGAAGAAGATGCGGAGAATAAATCGAATCACCGTTCTCTTGTTTACCGGATTGACCTGCGGTTCGGTTCTTTGGACAAGCTCTAGGGAGGTCTGGGCGGAGACGATCGAGCTGGTGACGTACTATCCGGCACCTTCGACTCCGGACTTGCACCTGCGGAGCCTGACGGTGGGGACGCAATATGCGACGGTGACGCCGAATAACGGGCAGGCGTTCATTTATGATTCCGTAGGGATTGGAACCACCAGTCCACTGGGTCCCCTGCATGTCGTAGGATTCAACGATCAGCTCAGCAGTGTGGTATTCGAGCCGGGACAGGATACGGGGGCAGCAGGAGTGCCGGACCTCCGAGTGGGAATTGGATCTGGGTTTACGGCGGGGAGTCCTCCGACCCAGCGTTTGGAGGTGAAGGGGAATGTGTACGCCAACGGCGGCGGAACGGGGACAGCGCTGTTTATGGCGAACCGCAGTGACAATGTGAATTTCTACAACGGCCTTCAGTTGCTGACGGCGGGTGCGCCGAAGTGGACGATCGGCTCGCGCAACGATAGCACGGAGAATTTCCACATCTATTCGGATGCGGATAGTGCAATCCGGCTCTCCATCCAGCAGGGGACCGGAAATGTGGGGATTGGAACAGGGACGACGGCACCCGCAGGGCGTCTGCACGTGGTGGGGCCGGACAACGCTGCCAGCAGTGTACTGTTTATGCCGGGTGCAGGGACGGGAACATTAAATGTAGGGATTGGGGTGCCATCTCCGGAGACCCGGCTGGATGTGGCTGGCGGAGTAATCCGCGTCACACAAGATGTCAATTCGACTACTCCACAACAGATGGTTGTACGGGGGCAGGCGGATATTGGTGAAGGGATCTCCGTGGGGTACAACACAACCGGCAATTACGCTGTCATTCAGAGCTATGCAGGCGGCGTACCGGGTGGCAATTTGGTCCTGCAGCAGAAGAATCCCGTCAACGGGACCTTTACTGGAAAAGTTGGCATTGGCAAGATCCCTGGAACTCCAACCGACTTTCAGGGACTAGCACTAGATGTGCAGGGAGATATCCGTTTCTCGTGGAAAGACCCTAGTAGTGCACAGGTGAGTGGGGGTTATCTCTGGTCGAGGAGTCCGGGATCAAGCTATGGCGGAAAGTTCCTGGGGCTATGCGTGATGGATGGGGATGCCACATCGGTAGGGCCGAACGCTGAGATCTGGATCGGTCCAAACAACGTCGGATCCCCATCCGGCCACATCACGTTGTACGCATCGCAGGTCCATTGCAACTCGACACTTCTGTGTTCCTCTGACGCACGGTTGAAGAGCTCGATTGCTCCTATTCCGAACGCGCTGGAGAGAGTTTGTTCCCTGCGGGGGGTGAATTTCCGTTGGAAGGATCCTGGGCGAAGCCAGAATTTGCAGATGGGAGTGATCGGTCAGGAGGTAGAGAAGGTGTTCCCGGAGCTGGTTAATACGAATCCGAAGGACGGGATGAAGGAGGTTTCCTACTTGCAGCTGTCCGGTGCCCTGATCGAGGCTGTCAAGCAGTTGAAGGCGGAGAATGATACCTTGCGCGGAGAGGTCAAGACCCAGCGTGCGGAGCTGGAGGGGCTGAAGGCGAGGTTTGAAAACCTCCGTTAAAAGGAAGCCAAAACCCCGGCTGGCCGACGACCGGATCTGTTTCGGCTGCGGCAGCCGCAATCCCCGCGGATTGAAGCTTGAATTCACCCTCGATTCCCGCCATCGCCGCATTCGCACCTGCTGGGTTCCCTCCAAGTGCGTGCGAATGAGATGAAAGGCAGAGAAACCGAGGCGAAATTCCTGGTGAAAGATCCCTCGGTCCAGCGAAGGATCGCCTCCCTCAACGCCTTGGGCCCATTCCGTTTGATCCGCCGGCAGTCGGAACGCCAGCAAAATATCTATTGGGACACGCCGGATCTGCGCCTGCGTCGCGCGCAGGCGGCCCTGAAGGTTCGTCGAGTGGGTTCCCGTACGGAGATGACATTCAAACGGGAGATCTCCTATCGACGTGGGGTTTCCCACCGGATTGAAGTGACCGTGCCGGTGAGGATGTCGGTTTTGCTCTCGATCAGACCTGGGGGTAGGCTCCATCGAGGATCAGCTCCCCTCATCGAGCCGATCCAGCGCTCGAAAAAGATTACCGGAAACTGCCCATTACAGGAAGTACTCACCCTGCGGACCTTCCGCCGCAAACGTCTCTTCGCCTGCGGCAGGCAACGGATCGAGCTGGATCTGGATCGCGTTGTGGTACAAAAGGGGGGTAAGGCCGTGGCGATGCATCACGAGGTTGAGCTGGAAAACCTGAGTGCGTCGGAAGAGCTCTTTCGGGAAGCTCTCGGGGCACTGAAGCGCCGATTCGGCCGAGGGCTTCGATCCTTCCGGATCCCAAAGTACGAGATCGGATTGCGGCTGTTGAAATCGATGGAACGAGATAAGGGCAGCGGGGTCTAATCGATAAAAGGGAAGGAGGACTGAAATGGAAATGAAGAGAAACTTAGCGGGATTACTGGCGATTATCTTCTGTACGTCCCCGTCCGCCTTTGCCGCCGATGCGGCGGTTTTCAAGAGCACGGCGGAG
>JAHFFF010000001.1 GCA_023248095.1 Candidatus Omnitrophota bacterium
TGACTGCCCCACCGCTCATAGGCGCGGAGGACCACCTCCGTATCCGATTGGCTTCGGAAGGAGCAGCCGGCGGAAGAAAGCTCTTTCCTCAGCTCCCGGAAGTTGTATATCTCCCCGTTAAACAGGAGCCAGACATCTCCTGATTCCCCGGCCATCGGTTGGCGGGCCGCGGAGGATAAGTCGATGACCTTCAGACGAGTGTGGCTTAACCCCACCCCATCGCAAGGGATCACGGAATTTTGTTCATCCGGGCCCCGATGACGCAGGAGGTGCGCCATCGCTGAAATCTCTGGAACGGTGACTGGGCTTTTATCCCAGTGAACGAGTCCGGCTAATCCGCACATTTACCAACGTCTCCTGCTAGCCACCCACGCATTCACACCCCATCGGATCCAGGAGGAATTGGACCATTCCCATTCCCCCAAATAGACCACGGTCTTACCACCGAATCCCTGCTTGAAGTGGTTGATCCCCGCCGCCGATGGGGTCCCGGGGAGGATCCCTCCGAAATCAAAACGCCGGACTCCTCGGGATGAGAGCAGCTTGAACAGCTGTGGGATCATGGCATAGGCCGCGGAGATCTCACGCCCTTTGCGCGCTGTGGCCGCCCTCCAATAGAAAGCACTCTGCCCCTTCAACAAAACCAAACAGGCGGTAACGGCCTCATCCCCCACATAGCCGACCAAGGTCGGGGCGTTCTCTCGGAAGGCACTGGCCAGTCGCTGGAGATCCCCCCGATCTACTGCCAAGGTCCTTTTGGCGTAGGACATCTCAGCGTGAAGACGTCCTAAATCAGAGATCAACGATTCTGAGGTTCCCCACTCCCATCGGAATCCATTCTCTTCCAGACGGCGTACGAGGTAGCGGTGTTTCTTGTCCATGCCGGTTTGGAGCTGTTCCATCGAGAGGGAGAGATCCAGCTGCACCGTGGCGCCGCTTCCCAGCCGCCGACGTGGAGGCCGACAGAATCTTGAGAGTCCCTGAATCGCTCTTTCGGAAGAGGACTGCAGGAGGTAAAAACGGACATAGGCCGCACGATGGGCTTGGCCGATTTCCTTCAATCCCGCCGAGAGGATATCGCCCCAATCCTCATCGGCACTTTCGGGGAAATTGATCACCGGGCCGCCGGGGGCCCACAGAAGCGAACGTCCGAGGGGAAGCGGCCTCCGCAGGAGTTGGACGGCGCAGAGGATTCTGTTCCCATTGCCCTCGGCGATCCATCGTTGCGGTTGCCACCCCATCCGCCGTTTATAGTTGGCCCACGCGGAGGACTGAAACGGATTGTCATCGTAGGCGCCGGCCAGTAGGCTGTCCCACTCGGCCCCGCCCCTCTCAGCGGGAAATGGCTTCCAGTGCATTGGATCGGTTCCTGCAGGATCGGTTTTTTAAACGGAGGTACCCCTGTCGGGCGAATAGGGAGGAGAAGCCGGGTGCGTGCTGGACCAGGAACCGCTCCAACCCCGAAGGATACGGTCGAGGTCTGACCCCGAGCTCCGGGTGAAAGAACAATTCGGAGTAGCCCGAGGAAGCCTCAAGGCGGCCTTCTCGGAAAGAAGCCCACCTTTGGAGCCATTCCGCCAGGAGAAGGCGGTTCGTCTCAAAGGGCCCATGCCGTCCACGTCGGTGCAGAGTCCTTCCCCGGAGGCGGCAGAGGAACCGGTACAGCAGTGCCGGATGCAGATGATGGAGCTCCATCATGAAATCCTTTCTTAAAACCCGGTCCAACTCCCTCTGCACCTGTTGGAATATCGGTTCGGGAAAGAGTTGAAATGCTTGCACGGACCAGGCTCCTGCCAGCGATCCATTGGCCAGCGGCAGGCGTGACGCATCGGCACAGATCAGAAGTACGCAGCGGGGTTGATCGGCCAGAAGCCGCTGGGCCAGGAGGAGGTTCCCCAGTGATAGGTCAATCCCGATTACCCGAGGTCCCGGCTCGGCGTTCTTCCAATGCCACGAATAGCCTGTTCCAATATCCAGCAGCCAATCGCCTGCAGAGAAATGACTTCGGAAATGGTGGGCATACCTTCCCATCAGAGGAACGGAATGGTGCTTCCCTGCGACACTCAAAAGATCCGCGGTGTCGTTACGCAACTGCTCTGATGCTGCCTGGTTGCGGAAGGCCATCTCCTCTGCCTGAAGGCCCTCGGGGCCAGGACCGGAAGAGGCAAAGACGGGGATTCCTTCAACCAAAGGGGTTGTGGACCCACAACTGCCGCAGCGCAGGGATTTCCCCGCCGCCTCCAGAACCAATCTTGCCTGGCAATCTGGACAGGCCAAGACCTCTGTTAAGGCGGCTTCGAGCAGATCGGACTGGGAAACGGTTGCCACTAAATCCATCCTCGGATCCAATAGATCAGGATTCCCAAGTACTCCTGAAGGATCCCTATCACCTGACGGATCCGGACGGTTTCTTCCCGTGCGTAAAATCCGCTGTTCCTCAGGGGGAGGTAGCTGACCTTCAGGCTCGGCGCGTTTTTCGCGAAGGTGAAGGCGGCTCTACGCGTATGATACGGACTGGTGACCACGAGGATTGAACTCCATCCCTGCTTAGCGGCCCTCTCCTTGACCCGAAGGACATAGTCATAGGTGTGGTGGACCCGGGTTTCGGTAAGGATGGCGGAGGAGGGTACGTTCAGGGATTCGGCCAGTGCCTGCATGATGTCGGCTTCATGAAAGGTCCTCGTATAGCCGGACACGAAAAGCAAGACCGGTGCCATCTGCTTCTTGTACCAGCCGACTCCCTCTAAGACCCGTTCCTGATACCCCTCCCCGGTTTGCCCGGACTCCCCCACCCCACCGGCGAAGACTACCACCGCGTCGGTATGGTGCGGGGTATCCTGAACGACCAGCGGTTTACCGATGAACCACAGCAGGGGGCTATGCAGGAAAATGGTCGCCGCCAGTAAAAACCCGATTCCCCAGCCCAGTAGCCGGCGATAGGTGCGAAGGGAGGCTCCGAAACGGACCGACCAATCGTTGGTCGAGACCATCTCCTTCGCCTCGATCGCCTCTTGGATGAGTTCCTGCATCTTTTGGATTCTCTGGCCCCAGCTGTTTTCCTCTGCTGCTTCCATGCGTAGGGCCTGTCGTCTTGGGGAGTCTTCCTTTAATACCTGCTCGATCTCCTCTCGGAACTGGAGGGCCCCCCCCGCAATTCGCACCAATCCCCTGGTGCGCTCATTGATGGCCAGTACCTCCGGCAGAGGGGTTGAAACGACCGGTTTTCCCATGACATGGTACTCGTTGAGTTTGGTAGGGTAAACATTCTTGGTGTATTCAGTCAACCGGTAAGGAATGATGCCGACGTCAAAATGCCGGATGTAGCGCGGCAGTTCCTCATGCGGCTTCTGACCGATGAGGAAGATGTTGGGTTCTGCCCGGAGGCGATCGGCGTTCGTCTGGATCGGCCCCACCAGCAAAAAGGAGTAATCTGGACAAGCTCGAGCTGTTTGCACCAAAAGATCCTGATCGATCCACTGATGAATGCCGCCGATGTAGCCCACCACTGGCCTGCGCAGCGAGAGCAGCTCCGCAGGTACCCCGTCTCTCCCGGAGTCTGAACTCCTTTTAAAATTCTCCAGGTTAACGCCAAAAGGAAATAGGTGAACGCGTGAACTCCATCGGGAAGCCATCTCAAAGAGCTTGCGGGAGGTCACGAACACCAAATCTGCCTGCTGCAGGAGCGCCTTCTCGCTGGCGAGGATCCGGTGGGCGGCAGGTGTGGAATCCGCGAAGCTGTCGATGCAATAGTAAATGAGCGCCCTGGGTGAAGACCTCTGAATCAGTTCGAGCGTCAAGGGGGTAGGTAGAAATGTCCAGCAGATGGGCTGCCGGAACTCCATGATGTTCACCCATCGCTTAAGGGCAAAGGCCATCCAGGCGGCGTTGATCCGTCGTGCAAGACGCGAGTAAGGGAAAGGCAGAACCAGGGGAGAGAAGACGTAGAGGTTATCCGCCACCTCCCAGAATCCCTGAAGGGAGCGGCGCCATTTGCCCAGGCGGAGTTTCATCCGGGGAAAATCGCTGAACTGGGGATTGCGGACACCGGTGTTCTCGACAAAGAGCACTCGGTGCCCTTGCCGCGCCAGCGTGGACATGATCTCCTGATGACCCTGCCAAACAAAGTCCCAATCGATGGAGGAGATACAGAGCACGTCCTGGAGAGTCTCCGTGGATGCAGGTTTCGGTGTGAGCGGTTCCCTGTGCGGTGGTGAGCGCCTCTTCCGTGAGGGAAGGGTCTCCTCCAAGGTTCCAAGGAATCTTGGTGTTAGGTGGGTGAGCGAGTACTGTTCTTCAACGGACTGGCGTCCAGCCTCGCCCAATTGACGTCGCAGCTTGGGGTTATCTAGGAGCTCGGAGAGTGATTCAACCCATTGCTCAGCAGACTGGACCAATAATCCATTGGTTCGATGGCGGAGGATTTCCGTGTTCATGCCGATTGCGGAGGCGACCACCGGTACGCCGGAGGCCATAAACTGCAACGCCTTGTAGCCGCATTTCCCTCTCGACCATTGGTCATCCCACAACGGATAGAGCCCGATGTCGCAGGTCCGGAATTCCTCCGCCTCTGTTCCAAGACCCCAGGTCCGGCAATCCACGTCGACGTTGGGGATCTGGATTTGCTCACCTGCCCCGATAACTCTCAGCCGGAATCGGTGGGTCCGAGCGAGCTGTCTAAATACGGGTGCTAGGCTGAGCAGGTACTTTGCCGTGCTGGGGCTACCGATCCACCCAAGGATCGGATTTGCATCGTGCCGATTGTTTGCTGAGGGAAAGTACCGACTCGTATCGACCGGTGTGGGGATACAGTGGACACGTGGGTTCAGGCGCCCCGCGTACTCGGCCAAGAAGGTGTTTCCAGCAATCACCTGCTGGCTCATGCCGATGAGGTTTTGAACGGAACCTGGATTTTCGAGTTTACCGGCGAGACCCCGGTTCTGCCGATGAGGCAGAAAGATCGCGTCGTCGAAATCGTAAATAATAGGGCACCCGGTTCTTCGCAATTCTCCATCGAGCAGGGCCATGCCCGCGGATACCCCCAAGGGAAACAGTTCCCGATGAATGAAGAGCAAGTCGTAGCGCTCGCAACGGAGGATCTTCCGCCTCGTTCCGGTCCCTCTCAGGAGCCAATGGGCCTTGTCTCCCCACCGCCGGGGCGCATAAAGTGACTCCAAGGCCTCGGAAGGGAAAAATGGATGGAAGGTCGTTTCGTAGCCTTCCCGTCGTAGCGATGAATCATAGGCCAGTACGCGGTAACGGGTCGAGGCGACCTCCTTCGGGTGGGTTGCTAGAAAGAGGATCCGTGCCTTAGCCATTTGCTCAACGCCCTCTGCAGAGCCTTCTCCCTGCCTCCCGGAACTCAAAAAAGACCCTTGGGATAGGCATCTGCTTCTCCGCCCGAAGGGTTTCCGGTACCGTGAAATGAGCCAGGGCTTCCCGGATGAGCGGCAGGTATTGCCCATCTAGCGACGGGAGACTTCCCAGGGTAAATTGCAGCATCTCGGGATTGCTGGCGAGTTGCTCAACGCTCGGCAGCTTCCCGGCGGGGTCACGGAAGGGGACCCCGCCCGCAACGTGCCATGCGGTCCATCGTCCACGGATTTTCGCGAACGAGAGGATCGCCACCCAGTCCGCACCCGGCAGGGCACTGCTGCGGATCGGTCTCCAGAATGAGGGAATGCCTGAGTAAGTCGCCAATGTGGTGAAGACATCCGCCATTTGGTCTTCTTCGCCGTAGCCCCGGATGATGATGTGGCTGATATGGTCATCCACTACCGGCCACTCGGGTGGAGCGGGCCGGATATGATCGTGGGTCCACAAGAGCAACGCGTTGGCCTTCATTTCCTCGGTGGTGAGGCCGCGGGTCAGCCGATTGGCGAGATCCCGGTATTCATAATCCCTCAGCAGAAACTCTGTCCACTTGACGACCCAAGGGATGCGTCTGGTCGTGACCTGAAAATTGGTGGCCTGCCTCGTGGCCACCGGTACTACCAACAAGCCGAGGAGGCCCCCCAGGATCAAACAGGCGAACAATACCTTCTTGGAGAAACGCATGAGGAGGGACCCCTTTAGTGTTGGTTGGAAGGGGCCGTCGCTGCCCGGCCCTGCATCCGGTGATGCAACAGCAGAATGCAAACACCCAACAGAAGGATTCCGTAAAAAGGCAGGGACCACCAGAGGTACATCCAGGAGTACATATGCTCCCATACGGGATGGGGGGGGAGCCGATTCAGCAGCCCTCCTGGGATGAGCATCCCGGTGAAGGTGTAGGCCAGCCCGAACAGGCACTTCTCACGCAGCGGGAAGGTCCGGCCCTGTTGAACCAGGAGCAGCCCCACGAAGACGAACGCTGGGAGTACCAAGATGGCATAATGGACCCGAGAGGCCTGTGAAATGACAAAGATCATCACCAGGGTGAGAGAGATCTCCAGCAAATGTGACTGCCACTTTCCCTCCCTGGTCTGCACCCCCCATTTTCGTCGGATAAAGAAGAGCCACCCGAGCCCGGCCAAGATTTTGAGAACCCCCGCCGTACCAAATGCCAGCGCCGGATTTGGGACCGGCATGTAGCTGCCCACCCGAATGTAGTGCATAAAGGGGGTTGGGGGAACAGGCCGGGCAAACCAGCGATTCACGGTGCCGCTCAAGGTCTGCATCTCCACGCTGGCTCCCGGCGCATTGCCCTCATGCTTGTGGTCGATAAAAAGGCCAACCGCTTGCCGAAAGAACCCGGAGGAAAGGCTCTGCGGTCCGAAGGAGGCGTAGAGCGTTGCACAGACAAGCGCAACACCGATCAAAGAGCCCAGGAGGACCTTCCATTGCCTCTTAACGCAGAAGTGGGCCAGTAGGAGGGCTGGCATGTATTTGAGATTGGCGGCCAGCATCACAAGCCCACCGCACAGCATATCCCTCTTCCTTCGAAAGGCAAGGATTCCAAGGCAGATCAGAAAAAACTCAACTCCTTCCACCTTATGCTGAGCAAGGGTTTCTAGAAAGGGTTGGAAATTGACCACCAGCACCGTTGCGACTCCATACGCCATAAGGGGAGGGGAGCCCTGCCCGAGCCAGGCCGCCTGGGCCAAGCAAACGACAGCCAGCGGGAAGAGAAGGAATTGGAGGAAGTAGAAGAAGTAGGTGAGATTTTGTCGTCCACCCAAAATGGTATCCAGGATCAGGAGAATGGTGTAGTAGAAAGGGGGATGCGGGTGGCCGAGGCTCTCTTTCTTTAGGTCCGGGATGAGGGTCAATCGCCATTCCTTGGCCTCTTGGTATACCCGGTTAAAATCACCGCTCGATGTCCCCTGGAAAACGCTGTACCGCATGACAGAGTAACCCAAATGGAATGCCGTGTAACTGAGCAAGAGGACCCAGAAGAGCTTCTTCATGAGCGGTTTCCCGCCATCCGCCCGAGGCATAGCCGGCAGACCGTTTTCAACGCACGCAGGATCTCGGTGCGGGAGATCTTAGACTCCCCCAGGCGCCTGGAGTTGATCACAATGGGGATCTGGGAAATCGAGAAACCTCGGCGCGAGATTTGGAAGATGAGCTCAATCAGGAAGGCATTCCCCTCCGATTGGACCCCATCGAAATGGATCTGTCTGAGCAGGGAGGTTCGGTAGTGCCGAAAGCCCCCGGTGCAGTCGTAGGGGATTCCCAGCAGGTGCACCGTCAGTCGGTGCGCCGCGTAGGTGAGGAGACGGCGGGGGAGACTCCACCCCGGCAACCCCCCCCCTTTGAGATAGCGTGAGCCGACCACGACATCGCTGGTGCTGCCCTTGCTCAGCATCTCCCTCAGATACTCTGGGGAGTGGGCAAAATCGGCATCCATGGTCATCACGGCTGCGTAGTTGTTTTGAATCGCGTAACGGAAGCCCTCCTTGTGGGCCGAGCCTACACCCAGTTTGCCGCTGCGGCGGATGACCTTCAGCGGGAATTCATTCGAAAAGGTCTCAGCCAGCTGGGCCGTCCCATCAGGCGAGTTGTCGTCAATGATGAGGAGATCCAGCGGAAGCGCCTGGGTTCCGATCTGACGGAGCAGCTGCGGAATGTTGGCCGCCTCGTTGTAGGTCGGGATCACCAGCAACGTGTCGAACCGTTTGGCCATCAGACGGCATCCCTGCGCCTGAGGGCCCGCTTGCCGATGAATCGAGACAAATGCCGGAGGAGGCTGTTCTCCCTCAGCGAGTTCCAATCGCCCCGATAGAGCAACCCCGGGCAGACCACCAGCAGGCCAATGAGGCGGAGCGCCACCCCCCACAGCCCGATTTCCTTCCGGGTCAGATAAATCGTGATCCCGTTCGCAAGGATCGCCGATGCAAGGAGGGCGCAGAGTGCCTTAAATCGGTCCGCGCCTCGAAGCGCTTCCGGCAGCCCAGTCCAAGCCATCAGCTTCTGCGATTCCCGTGCAATGCCCTGAGCAAATCCCTCCACGCACCGCGAGGCCATGGAAACCAGGAGGCTTCCTGCAAGATAATCCCGACGGAACCCACCCGGATCACCCATCCCTACGGTTCCTTGGCCTTGAGGGTATCATCCGCAAGGAGCGCGAACGGCCTCGCCGCAACCGTGCCCGAAACCTTACGACCGTCGACAAGGACCCGGATGAATTCGCCGACACGCAGCTGTTGGCCTCCGTACTCATACCGGTAGACCCCATGTCCGCCTTGCAGTAGCGCAGGGACCACGACTTCGACAACAGGGGAGCTGTTGAAATTGCGGCGCGCGAGGGGAAGATCCAGATTCCGCAGCAGTCGTTTCACCCGCCATTCCGGACGCTGCCGAAGGGATTCCAATGCGGCCCTGCCCTTCTCGTCCAGAAGGATGTCCACCACCACGAGTACAGGACTTGAGCTTCGAATCTTCATCGCTCGTTCCATCATCTCGGTCTTCGGACCGTTTGGAAGCTGGAGGATCAGGCTTTCCATTGAAATCGTCGGTGTTCCCGTCACTTCGATTCGCAGGCACTCCGGACTGACGTGCCTCGCCTCCCCCATCAGATGCTCCCCCAGCCAGACGAGGGTGCCTTCGCGAAGGTTATGGCCGTGAAGGAACAGATCCACGGTTTCGCCGAGCCGAAGGGTATCCGGTTCGATGGAGTGGACTTCCGGCGCTGGGAGCACGGTCACGGCTCGTTCCCAAGTGACCGACTGTCCTCCCAGGTTGGTTACCGTCACATCCTGCTCTCCCAGCGGCAAGGGAGCCTCCCCCTTCTTGAGTTTCCCCTGGATCCGTTTGTGGGCCGTGGCGTCCACCACCTCCAACTCCCGGTCCCCGACACGAAGTGTGCAGTGCGAAGTGAAAAACTCACCGAGCACTTCGAGTGAAGCCCCGGCGCCTTGGCTGTAGATGATCTTGGGGTTCACCCCTGAGATCTTGGGCTGCCAAATCACCTCCACCGCGTCCGGCAAGGCCGCGTAGCGGCCCCGCCCATCGTGCACGATGGCCCGGTAGACGCCCGGTTCATATTGCTCCGTGATCTCGAGCCAGATCGTCGACTCGTCGAAGTAGACACCCCCCTGGTCATTGTAATCCCCGAGCCGGATCGTGCTCTCCCGATCAAACCCGGTTCCCTTCATCACCACACGCTTGCCGGGCCCGGCCACAATCCGCTTCGGCTCTGCGCTGAAGATCTCTAGCGTTTTGTGGTGGGAAGCTCGAACCGCGTACCATACGGTGCTGCCCAACGTCAAAAGGAAAAAAAGGACCAGCAGGTCCAGCGGATTGAGAAGGCCGAGGAGGCGCCCCTGGCGATTCAGGATCACGGCTTCACGGGCCTCCGACAGAAATCCTCCTTGCCCCGGGCCACAACCCATAGCCCTGCGGCGGCAAAGAGCAAAACGATGGGTGTCACCATGTCCCGCAGTCGGATGAGAGTCCCGATGTTAGCGTTGGACAAGGCCCCCATCAGGGTCCACACAACGAAGGCCGCCACAAGGAATGCGCAGTTCCAGGTATTCCAGCTAAGCCCCGCAACAGCACCGATCAGGGCTAGGGGCAACAGGAAGTACCAGAGGATCATTTGGGGAACCAGGAGAGCGACGAACCAGTCGCCCGCCCGCGATGGGAAGGGTTCGAGTAGATAGTGCATGATGGCGTTTGGAATTCGCTGCACCAGGACCTGGGTAGGGGCGGGAGTTGTGTAGGGATAGAATCGGTCGGGAAGATAGCGGTAGACCATCCCGGTTCCACCCACGTATCCGATGTGCCGGTAGACGGCCAGCCGGAGGCCGCTCGAGATCACAGGGGGAGCGAAGTGAACCATGCCTACCGCCATCAGGACCAGGGGGACGTACCACCTTTTCCGAAGGCACCACTCCAGGCAGCAAACCAAGGTCAACCCCGCGGCTAGACCGACAAGAAATTCCTGCCGGCCAAAGGCAAGGAGCGCGCGAAACAGCAACAGGAGCAACAACGGGTAGGCCACCCAGCGTCGAAATCCATGCCCCACCCGGATGGCCTGAAAAAGCAGGAACAAGAAACCCAGGAAAAGGAAGAAAAGGGGTTCCTTCAAATTCGTGGTGGACCAAAAGATCAGCGTGGGAAACAGGGCCACCAGCCCAGCGGTCCAGCGGGCGATCGTCGACTGGAAACAGGACTTGGCCAATAAGAAGAGTGGCAGGATCAGCAACGCTCCGATCCATCCGTTCACCCACTTGACGGAAACGGGACTGAATCCAAACAGGTAATAAAACCAGCCGATCACGAAGACATACCCGTGATGACCATAGTCCTGGATTCGGCGCAGGATCGCAGGTTCCGACACGCCGTTGACGTATTGGGCCATGCAGTAGCCACGCTCAGAGTAGTAGTCGCTGTCCCCCATCCGCATGTAGTTCCGGGTTTTGTCAATGATACCCAAATTCCAATACTCCACGGGTGCCCTCTTCATGGGAGGATACCCCTCGACGATGCACGAGCCCAGGTCGAGACCCAGCGAAAGGACCGCCCGAACGGAGAAACCAATCAGGAACCAGCGAATAAGGAAGGCGCGGTCTTCCTGCGCGGCCAAACGGCGGAGCGCAGCGCACGTCCCTGCGACCAGGAGCAGAACAAAGACGCTGCCCGGCGACAGGGCAGCAATGATTCCCAACAGTGATCCAAACACCCACAGCTTCATCGAGGTCTGCTTCACGAGCGGCAGGCCTCACCCAGGGATAGCCCCGGCGCCGACACTCGGTGCCGCCGGGCATTCCCAACCCAGCGCCGTACGAGGCGAAGCGGCAGACCCGTCACGTAGGGCATTACCCGGGGCGAAGTCCGGATGGCCTTCCAGGTCCAGGCCACCGCCCGTCCCCATTCCCGGTTGCGCAGATACCCCCCTGCCAGCATGGCGTAGAAACGAGCCCAGATCTGCGGGGCCCGCGAGCGGATGCCTGGCTCCAGGGAAGGATCGGAGAAAAATCGTGTTAAGGAACGGACCCCTGGTTCAATATGAATCCCGACGTCTCGGCTCTGATTGTTGGGATACTGCCGGTAGTACACCAGGATCTCCGGTACAGATCGCAGGGTTCCTGCTCGGGCCAACCGGCAGGCCATATCCCAATCCGACAGGATCACCAGGTCTGTGCCAAATCCCCCGATGGACTGGAGGACCCCTCTTCGGATGACCACGGCCGAGGAAAAGGCCGGTAGATTCCGGAAAAGAAGGAAGTCCATCAGCGTATCCTGTGAGGGAGCGCAACGCCGCTCCTCAAGCACCTCCTTGAGTTGGGCGTCAACGCAGTAGGCGCTGCACTGAACCGCGAGGATCTCCGGCTCCTGGCGGAATGCCGCCATCTGGATCTCTAGCTTTCGGGGAAGCCAGAGGTCATCGCCATCCAGAAATGCCACAAAGTCTCCTTGAGCCTCTGCGATCCCGAGATTCCGCGCGGATCCCGTGCCCCCGTTCGGCTTGGGGAGATAACGGATGCGGTCGAGGTAGGGGCGAACTCGGGCTGCCGTTTCATCTGTGGATCCATCGTCGATGACCAGAATCTCGAAGTCACGATACGACTGCTGGAGGACAGATTCGATGGCTCCCACGATGGTGTCGGCCTTGTTGTAGGTCACGATCACAACGGAAACGGTAGGAGGGGTCATATCGTCATGGCGGTGAATCCGCCATCCACGGTGATGAGGGAACCGGTAACGAAGCTTGCGGCATCTGAGCAGAGCCAGAGCACTGCCCCGATGAGTTCGTTGGGCTCACCGAATCGCCTCATCGGCGTGTGACCGAGGATCTTCTGTTTTCGCTGGCGGTCAATGAAATGCTTCATGCTCCACTGCGTCGGGAAGAAGCCTGGCCGGAGGGCATTCACCCGCACCCCGTGAGGTGCCCATTCCCGTGCGAGATTCTGGGTCAGATTGGCTACACCCGCCTTGGCTACCGAATAGACAAAGGCCTTCGACAGGGGTGGGCCGGCCGAGACCGAGGTGAAGTTAATGATGCTCCCAGATTGTTGCCGGATCATCGTCTCCCCAAAGACCTGGCAGCTGTAGAGCGTGCCCAGCAGGTTCACCCCGAGGATTCGCCGGATTTCACTCGCAGAGACCCTGAGAAAGGGTGTCGGGGCGTTTGCCCCTGCCCCATTGAGGAGGATGTCCACTCGCCCATGCCTGCGCAGGATGGCGTTCCTACAACGGGTCAGCTCCCTCTTGGAGGTGACGTCACACGCCAACCAGTACACCGACTGGGCAAGGTCTGCCGGGAGGTTCCGTTTTTGCTTTGGCAGATCCAGAATGGCAACCTCGACACCTGACTCCAGAAGGGCACGACATAAAGTGGAACAAAGGTAACCGGCTCCACCGATGATAGCGGCTACCTTTCCAGAGAGGTTGAATCGTTTCTCGAGTGTTCCCATTACAGCTGGGTACGTAGCGTGCTGGCGGCAAACCTCTTTCCATGATGGAAACCATGGGAATAGACCGTCGCATAATCAATTAAGGTGCTTCCCTTTCGGGAAACCTTTTCCGGCTCAAACCGATAATACGTTGTATTGTACACCTGAAAGGTAAGCATTTCCCCTTCCGTCTGCAGGGGGGACCGCAGGATATAAACAGGAATGGACTTTCCGACAATCCCTGGGACGAGGCGCTGGAACGCAGATCCTACGAGTCCATCCACCCCCCAATAGAGATCCAGTTGATTGAGGGGATCCTTTATCCAGGTGTAGGGTATCCTCTGGGCAAAACTGTACTGGTCAATGAGAATCCGATCCCCTTGCAGGATGGAGCCCTTCTTCTCTTGGAGGGTCTCCAGGACCGCATTGTTCATCCGACATGATACGACCTGGTTCCAGGCAATTCCCTGATTTACCACCAACCCCACACCCATCAAAAAGGTCATGAGGATCGGCCGAGCGCCGAAGAGGAAGCGGAGTACGGCAATGACGAAGATGGAAAAGCCGAGAGAGGCTAAGGCCGTATGCCGGCTCAGAGGCCCATAGGGCACTAAGGCTGCGGGGATCAGGAAGAGGATCGACATGGCCATCGAAAGAAGGATCGCCCGGAGGGGGATTTGAGGGATCGGGCTCTTCCGTAACCGCAGGAGGAATCCCCCAAGGGCCAGCCCGTTGCCCACCAGCAGAACAAAAATCCAGGGGGGTTCTATGAAGGGGAAGCGGGCCAGACCGTAGAGGGTCCACTTGATCATCTGGCGCCCGAAATAGAGATTCGGTACCGTTACGGACAGATTGGACCACAAATAATTGAGTGGGACGGGATCGAGACCGGATCTCAATAACAGGTAGAACAATGCGGGGAGAAAGAACAGCAGGGATGCCCCAAGTTTTTTTCTGCCGTAGAGGGCTGCGGCGGCGACCAAGACAAAAGGAAGAAAGAAGCCCAGTTCGTACCAAAAAATGGAGATGGTATAGCAGATCAGCGAAGCCAAGAGAGAGAGCGGATTGGATTTTCTTAAATAGGCCAGAAAGAGGGCGAGGCCTGCTACCGTGATGGCATAGACGGCGTTCAAATGGGCATCCGCAAGGTGGTGGTAAAGCTGCTCCTTATTCGGGAGAAGGATGAAGAAGGCGCTGCAGATTAAGCTCAGTAGGCGATCGCCGACAAGCTCCGTCATCAAGAAATAAACCGATACGGCCAGAAGGCTGCTGGCCAAGAAGAGCAGGGTGACCCAGAGCAGCTTATTCTCTCCGGCGAACCAGTGTAGGAGAATGTAGGAGATCTCCAAGGGACGACGCGCAGTGGTCAGCTGAGCACGGACATACTCCGCCCGTGCTTGTCCCGGAGAAATCTGAAGGATCTGCAGATCGTCTGAAGCCAGGGAGACCCGCTCAAAAGGCAGAAAATGGGCCAACAGATTGAGGCCGACTATGGCTGCGATGGGAAGAAGGGCCCTCTTCATCCGGGCAGGAGATGGACCTCGGGAAGCGGCACGATAAAGCGTGTGCCTTGAGTGACCAGCTGCGATTCTCGTTGTATGAAGTGGTTCACAAAGCTGTACGGCAGCACCAATAAATAATCCGGCTTGGCTAGACGCAGGGCGGCCTCGTCCCGAATGGGGATGTCGGTACCGATCAGGTACTTCCCGTGCTTGAAGGGATTGGCATCGGCAGCCGCGTCAATCTCCTCCTTACCGATTCCACAGTATTGCAGGATCACGTTCCCCTTGGTTGAGGCACCGTAGACCCAGATGCTCTTTCCTTGGGCCCGTACGGATCGGCAGAGACGGACGAGATCTTCCCGGGTCTTTTCAATGCGTCCCATAAATGCCTGATACGTCGCTGGATCGGCGAGGCCCTCGGCCTCTTCCTCCTGCAGGAGACGGCGATAGCGATTCGATTCCGGATGCCTCGTGCACCCCTGGTGCTTCACGAAGACCCGGAAGCTGCCACCATAAACATCATTCAGGGTCACATCAAAAATGGCCAGGCCTACTTGCTCCATAATCCACTGCAACTGACGGATGGCATAGTACCCGCAATGCTCATGGACGATGTTGTCATACATGTTCGTCCTTAACATGGAGGGCAGGTAGGCCATCTGGATGATCCAGGCTCCCTCGGCATCCAGGCACGCCGCCACCTCCCGTGAGAACCGAACGGGGTCGTTGAGGTGGTAGAACATCGCGATGCTGGTGATGAGCTTTGCCTTCCGGTGGGCCGCCGTCCTGTACACGGCTTGGCTGAACAGCTGACGAACGTGCGTGTAGTGGGGATCCTGGAAGATGGGCTGAACGTTCTGCGCAGGGTCGATACCGAGGAGTTTAAATCCCTGGCCACGGAAGCACGAAAGGAGTGTTCCATCGTTGGCGCCGATGTCTAGGATTACATCTCCCTTCTGAAGATGTCCGAGGGCAAGGCCGTCGTCTGCCACCTCCTTCAACATGAGCGGCATGGAGGAGTTGGTCGAGCTCGTGTAGGGGTATTCCTGGTACATGGCGTTCAAGTCAACGTGATGGGCCAACTGCACCAGACCACAGCTGGGGGGTGACTCCCGATGCGCGCACAAGACGAGCTCGAGGGGCCACTGCGCTGTGCTGGTGCGGTAATTGAGATGGGTTGGGAAGATGGAGGACAAGTGTTGCTTGCCAAGAGGGATGCAGGAAACCAGAGAGGTATTGCCGCAGACGCGACACTGCGTGATGGGGGCAGCCTCAACCGCCATTGATGGGGTGGTACCCAATGGGGTTAGCCCGTCCTGCTGGATTGAGGCCGATGCCCGAGGGGTTGCAGGACCCGGAGGACGTCGCGGGCATCGGGAAAATTGGGCTCAGGATTTTCGATCTCCTGATGATCGATAGCCCCTTCAAATTCCACACGGCAGCCCAGGTGGTCGGCCACCTCCCGTAACTCCACGGCGTTTCGCGCCCCGACCTCAACGGTGCCCGTCCGGTCCAGATGGGTGGCGATCCAGGTGCTGACAAACTCGAGGGGAGCGAAACAGTACCGGCTTTCTGCCGCCACATAGACCTTTCGTCCCTGAAGCATATCCACCAGCACGCCCTTGTCCAATTCGGGGCTGTACATGGGGCCTAAGCGGATGATCAGATGTTCTGCGAACCCGCAGAGATTCTCCGCCGCCGCCTTGTGGCGTCCGTACACCGTGTCGAGTTGGCATCTCGCTGACACGGTGCTGATCTGCACGAATTTCCGGTGCCGCCAGCGATAAAGGAGGTCGGCGGTCTTCTGTACTGTTTCAACGAAGTCCCGGCCGGGGTCCGTCTTTGCGAGAAAGCGCTTCGACGGCATCGCCGCGTTGATAAGGATGTCGAAGGTGTTCTCCTGCATCTGGGTGTAGTTGGCGCGGGTTACTGCCGTCACAACCATGCGAGGGTTCCGCCCAATGGCCTGTGCCAGCGCCCCCCCCACGTACCCCGACGCGCCAACGACAGCAACCTTAGTCATGAACCGGCGGCGGCGCCATCACATGCATGTGAATAATGGGTTTCTCACAATCGTCCCACGGCTTTGACAACATCGAGATGGCCGTGACCGGAGTAATGGCATAGAAGGTGTGCACCACGCCCATCGGATTGTGAGAACACATCCCCTTCCCCATATGGATGACCTCTTCTGGAGCGTTCTCAGAATCCTTAGTAATCATCACTCCTTCGCCTTCGACGATGAGAAAGTATTCATGGAATTCCGGATGGTAATGGTTCCCCCTCGTCCTCCCCGGCTTGAAGTAGAGCATGTTGAACTCCATAATCTTATGCTCCGGAACCCACGTGAAGATTCCCCCCCGTCCGTCACGCACGGTATCAAGATTACACGAGGGAGTTAATATCCTAATTTTCATGGATGCTGACCTCCTGATGATGGCATTACCATTGGCTTCAGTCTGCTGCATCTGGTACGGAACCTGCTGTTGCACAGGTGGATCGAGGGGTTCGTCCGACGAAGATGATGTAGCCTAACATGCAGCGGGTGGTTTGTCAACGAGACGCGAGGGATCATCGGTTTTCCCATTAAAGAACCGAAGGACGTTCCTTGCGCAAGAGAACTCCATGGCAGAACGGGAAGCGCGCGTCAGGGTGGATACGTGTGGCGTGCACAAAACCTGAGGCAAATCGCGCAGCCTTCCTTGATACGGTTCCTCTTCAAAGACATCCAGTGCTGCCGCAGAGAGCCGCCCTGAGGAGAGGGCCTCTTCCAACCCCCGCTCATCCACCAGGTAACCTCGGGCCGTGTTGACCAACCGACTGCCCGGTTTCATGGAAAATAACTCCGCGTGTCCTAAGAGGGGTCCCTCCTCTTTCGAGCGGCTGGCATGAAGGGAAACCAGATCGGACTCAGCCAGAAGTTTCCCCAGATCGCAGAGGGTGATTCCCGCGGGAACCTCCTCGGGGTGCAGCCTCGGATCCGCTGCCAGGATTTTGGGGCCGAAGATCTGAAGGTAGCGCCCCACTGCCTGCCCGATTCGACCAAAACCCACCAGCCCAATGGTCCATTCTGAAAGAAGGAACCCGGTCTGCTTGCGCCATTTCCCCTGCCCCATGTCCCGCAGGTGTTGAGGAAAGTGGCGTGCCAGCGCCAAGATCATTCCTACCGTCATCTGGGCCACCGGCTCCACCACTTCCTCGGCGGTGGTAAAAACGGCGACCTTGAGCTTCTGTGCAGTCTCCAGATCGATGGAATCGGTGCCCACGCCGCAGCGGCTGATCACCTTCAATCGGGAAAGCGAGCGGAGGAGTTGCGCGTCGTATGGCTCCACGCCGGCCAAAATCGCGTCTGCCTCCTGCAGCAGTGGAAGCATCTCCTCCCGTTTCAGGCGTCTGCCTAACTCATTTCGGCGGACGTCAAATCCGGCCTCCTGCAGGAGGCGCAGTGGCCGATCGTCTGATTCACAGAACTGTTGAAGCGCTACAAAGACCGTGGGGCGATTCATCTCAACAGCTGTTGAAGCACTTCCCGCTGAAGGGAATCTCTCTCCAGGAGGGACTCCACTTGCTTCACCTCGTGGGGCAGATTGATCCCCGGATAGCCTCGAGTAAAGAGCACGCCTTGAAGGATGAAATCGTGCTCCAGGATACGGGACTGATCGACCGATTCACGAACCTCCATCGGGGTTCGAGGCAACCTCGAGTATCGCTGGAGGAATTCTTTTTGGTAACCCAGGATTCCGAGCACCTTGCGGACCGGTTCCATGCTGTTGCGGATGCCATTGGAGAAACAGGAGATATTCCGGGAACAGAACAGGATGCGCCCGGAAACAGAAACAACGCATTTGACGACAGAGTCGTCGGCCAGTTCATCCGGGCCATCGAGTGCGGCTACGGCGTTCCAGGCCGGCAGGGAGGGCCTTTCCTTGATGGCGCGCACCATCTTCTCCAAGTCGGCGGGTAGGGCCAGGATCTCATCTCCCTGAACGTTTACGATGTGAGTGCACTCTAGGGATTCGGCTGCTTCCGCGACGCGGTCGGTCGCAGCCGGGTGAGTCGGCGAAGTCATGATGACCTTACCCCCCGCGTCACGGATGACTTGGGCAATCTCCGGATCGCACGTTGCCACCACGACGTCATGAAATCCTTCGCACAACAGGGCCCTGCGGCGGACGTGTTCCACCATGGGAAGCCCCCGGATCTTGAGCAGCGGTTTGCCCGGGAATCGGCTGGAGGCCATGCGCACGGGAATCACCGCAACGATTCGGACCGCGTCCATGGGGCGTTACTGGGGCAATGTGCCGCAGTCCACGTTGATGCACTGCCCTGTTACCGCGGAAGAGGCGGGTGATGCCAGGAAGTACACCACCTCAGCGACCTCTTGGGCCGTTGGCAATCGACCCAGAGCGGTCTGAGCCGCCGCAAAGGTGGCCAAATACGTTTCCACCGTTTGTCCATGCGCCGGTGCGGCAGGCTCGGAGAGAGAGGCCAGGATCTGCTCCGTCTCCACGTAGACTGGGCAAACCGCGTTCACTCGAATTCCGCGAGGCCCCAATTCCTTGGCCAGCGCCTGTGTGATGCCGTTGACCGCGAACTTCGCGGCGCAGTAGGCGCTGTTATTCGCCGATCCCCGTTTCCCGGCCAGGGAGGAGATGTTGACGATGCTCCCGCCGGGTTTCATCACGGCCGCCATAGCGGCGCATCCCCACAGGGTTCCCAACACAGGGGTCTCGATGACCTCTGATACGAACGACTCATCAATGGCATCAATCGGACGCCACCGGGACACCCCCGCGCAGTTGACGAAGAGATCGGGGGTCCCGAACTGCTTCAGAACCTCCTCCACGAAATGTCGCACCTGGGTTCGGACCCGGACATCGACGGTAAAGTGCACGATCCCCTCCGGCAACGAAGGGTCCCTGGGCGAACGGGAGCAGATCACTACCCGGTCGCCTCTCGCGTGGAAGAGCTCGGCGATGGAGCGACCGATCCCACGCGTCGCCCCGGTTAGGGCAACCACCCGCTGGGCCGGAGGGGATGGGAGGCTCATCGAACCTTTCGAAAGGAGCCGTCAGGATCCTCCAATCGGTAATGCAACACCCCTACCCCCTCCGAGGTGAGGAGGAAATCAAGAGGGTGCTCGGTGAGGGTGAATGTCGCTTGGGGATCGGTCACCGGCGTCCCTTCGAACCGGTACGGTTTCGGATCGATCCCCAGATGTTTCAGAAGGGTTGGCAGGACATCGATCTGACGGAGAACAGGACGGAACACCCTGCCCTCTTTCTGTCCCGGCCGTTTGAGCGCGAAGAAAACGCTCACCAAATCCGGGGGGGCCGGGATCGCCTCTTCCCCCTTGACATTTCGCGCACCGGCGTCGTATCCGGTGTCCGATGTCACCACGATGAGAGCGCGGTCGTAGATCCCTTCCTGCTTTAGGAATTCCAGGAAAGAACCCAGCTCTCGATCAAAGATGGCTAGGTTCTTCCGAGCGCCTTCTAGCTCCTTCGAATACTTCTCGGCGGAAAACTGCTTGAAACCGGAATACTTCACATCGGGACCATCGCTGATCCAGTTGTGCATGATGTATAAATTGGGCGCCGTGCCTTCCTTTTTCAAGACCTCCTTGAGGGCCTCGAACTGCTTCCTACCGGAAACGTGTTGAAGCTGCTCTCCAGGTTTCAGGGACGCCGACTCCCGGGCCCACAGGTCGAACCACGGGTTGAAATGCCAGCCCAGCAGGGTGAGCCTGACTTCCAGCGGGTCGGGGATGATCGGCAAGAGATAGGTCTTGTACCAGCCGACAATGATGTCCAAGCCCCGGTGGGTCTTGCCAACGGCGCGTAGGCAGATGTTACGCCTCGGATTGCAATAGTCGGTCAGGATGTCCAGGACTAGGAAGACCCGACGCTTGGCCCCCACGATGTCCCTGAGATTCGGGTATCGTGTCCAGTTCCGTTCACTGGAGAGGAGCCGTCCGGAGTACAGCGTTTTGAGCGAGTAGACCGTCGCCGTGCAGTTCGCGTAGGTCCGGGGATAATAATCGGCTCCCGACACAAAGCGGGTCAGGTTCGGGAATCGATCCAGGATTTTCCCCTGCCCATCCGTCAGGTAGGAGTTGCACAACTTCTCAAAGGTGAAGAAGAAGACGGGGGCTGTCCCCTCAGAGCTGGTCGGAAGGAAGGTCGGTTGATAGGAACCCCCTTGCCCGGAGGGGGCCGCCTGGAAGGCGAAGGTGAGAAAGACCGCCAGGCTGAGGACGGCACAGCTCTTCAGGATGCGATCGATGCCCTTCCGGAAGCGATACAGGGAGACCGCCAGCAGCAGGAAGATGCCCAGGAGGGCGAACTTCCGCCACTCGGCTTTCAGAAAATAGAACTGCAGGATATGAAAGTTGAGCTGCATGGAAAAGAGGAAGCTGACAACCACAGAAAAAAAGAGGGAACTCAGCCGTTCGGAGATGGCAGCGAACGCCCAAAAGAAAAGGCCCACCAACAGGGGGATCCCCACAAAGGTCAGGACACAGAAGAGGCAGAACGTCGGCCAATCCCAGCTTCCCAGGCTCAAGGACTGCGGATCCTCGAGAATCATCGTTGCCAATGGAATTTGGAACAGCAAAGTGACGGCTCCCCACGCCGAAAAGAAGAGACCCCACTCAGTAGATTTTTTGAAGGATATCACGTAACACCTCCTGTGTGACTTCCCGAGGGTTGTTCACTACCCGGTCCGACCGGAACCCGTTTTCGATGACGTTATTGATCCCCTGCTGGTCAAGGCCAAGTTTCCGAAGGGACCGTTCCAAACCGGCTTCATCCATCAACCCCTCTACCCGGCGAGCGGCCTCCTCCCAGGAGGAGATACCGAGGGTCTTCAGGAGGTGGGCCCCTCGCTCGGGTTCTAAGACAGGGCCGTTGTACCGTATAAAGGAAGGCAGCGTGAGGGCGCAGGCATGCCCATGGGGGATCTCGTAGAAGGTGGTGAGCGGATAGGAAACCGCATGGACTGCCGTGGTGCGGGTCTGCGTGATCGCCAGCCCCGCTTCAGTACTGGCCAGGGACATCGCAAACCGGGCCTCCCGTTGCGAGGGTTCTCTCAGAACCGTGGGAAGATTTTCAAGAATGAGTGCGATGGCGCGTAGGGAGTGGGTTTCAGAAAACGGTGTATGGTGAACAGACCAAAAGGATTCAATGGCCTGGGAAAGGGCATCCAATCCACTGCAAGCGGTCACGTATTTTGGCATGGAGTAGGTCAGCAAGGGATCGATTAAGGCGATCTCTGGAAAAAGCCAGGGATGGGTCAGGCTAATCTTCTGGTGGGACCGAGTCTGAAGCGAGGCGTAGGGGGTGACTTCACTTCCAGTTCCCGCCGTTGTGGGAACGGCGATCAAGGGCAAACCTCGGTGTTGGAACTCCCTGCGTTTCTCCACGTAATCTTCCAAGGCGACGTCCTCTTGCGTCAGCAGGATCCGAATGGCCTTTGCACAGTCCAGTACGCTTCCGCCTCCAATGCCCACCACCAAGTCGAATTTCCTTCCCCGCAGAGTCCGCCACATCTCTTGAATGAAGGTCACACTGGGGTTGTGCTCCACAGGATCCGATTCCTCCAGGCAGAACCCGCCCAGCCCTTCTTTGAGACGCCGATGTCCCACGGAACTCCGGAAGGAGGACTTGCCTAGAAGGAGGAGGACCTTCTTGGGCCGGAAAGAGGCGACCATCTCGGGCAGCCGATCTAGCGCGCCGTCGGCGATGATTCGCTGGGTAGGATTCCAGTACCCCCAATTCATCTGATCTAGGCCGCTGAAGGAGCTTGGACTCCAGCTAGGGTCGAGGCCGACCTTCGGAAATGGGCCTCGGCGCGTTCGACATCGGAACGGGAATGAACCTCAGACCAACCGTGCTCAATCTCCATACCGAACACTTGAAAATTACGATCCAACAGGTACCGGAGCAAATCGGTGAAGTCAGCTTCCGCTACACTCGAGGCCTCATAGAAGGGTTTGCCTTGATACTCACCCTGAGCTTGCTCCCAGGCACGCTTTAAGACATCCAACCCCTTTTCTCTGAGGAAGGCCATCCCGATAAATTCATGGGTCGGTTGGGCTCCCAACAGGCGTTTTCCAATGTGCCGAATGGGTTTGTAGAGGTCGAGTTCCAAACGCCGCGGGGAACCTGGCGGTAACGCCGGATCATCGACGGCGACCAAATCAAGCGCCTTCTTACGCGTGGGGAGGGTCTGGTAAGCCCGGTCGATCACCAGCGTGATGGGGTGCGGGCTTCCCAGGAGCCGGGCCAGGATTTGCCGGTCGAAGAGTATGTCGGAGTAGAGGATAACGGTCTTCCCTTTGAGTTGCTCGCCGGCAAACAGGATGGAATGGGCGCAGTGCGTCTTGCGGTAATCTGGGTTGTACAAGACACGGGCCCCCTCCGCTCGGAGCTTCTCATGCAGATGCCCTCCCACCACAACAACATCGGTGATCCCCACCGAGTGAAGGGCGGTCAATTGCCGTTCCAGGAGAGTTTGCCCGCCCACCTCCAGCATGCACAAGGGTTTGTCCTTTAACAGTTCCTTCAAATCCGGTTGGAACTGATGATCCCGTGCGGCAGGGATCACCGCTTGCACGTTGGCCCCATCGGAGAATCTCCTCTCATCCTCCCGCATAGCACTCATCCCTTGCAACTCGAACACCTCCCGGAGAGAGGCGACCTTCTCCTCAATATCCGCCGTCGTTCCCATCCTTTGAATGGTTTCCAGCGTCGTCTCGATGGCGCGAATGGAGGCCCGGAGCCCATGGTTGGCGTAGATCACCATCTTAAAGCCCCCTCTCTCCAGCTCGGCTGCCGTGACCCGATAGTAGGTCGTGGGGATGGCGACCAAGGGAATGTTCCGATCCCACCGCCTTGCAAAGGAAAATACCTCTTCGGGCTCGGACGCCTTCGAGTGAATGACAATCCCATCCGCTCCTGCCTCCGCATAGGCGGCGGCGCGCCTCAACGCCTCCTCCATTCCCCATCCCGCGATCAGGGCCTCCACTCGGGCGAATACCATCAGATGAGGATTGCGCTGAGCCTCCTTGGCGGCCCGGATCCTCCCTACGAATTCCTCCACCGAGGCCAACGCCTGCCGTCCCGGGATGAAGCTGTTCACCTTCGGGAACTGTTTGTCTTCAATCACAATGGCCGCCAGCCCCGCGGCCTCGTATTTCTTGACCATGTGCTTGACGTTGGAAGCGTTCCCGTATCCCGTATCACAGTCGCAGATGACTGGCAATGCAGTCGCCTCGTTGATGGCCCGCGCCGCTTCCAGGTTCTCCGTCATGGTCAGGATGTTGGCATCGGGTAGGCCGTAGGCGGTGGAGATCTCCAGGCCACTGGCCCAAACCCCATCGAAGCCGGAACGCTCAATGAGCTTTGCCCCCAGCCCATTGTGGGCCCCCACCACCTTCAGGATCCCCTTGGACCGGAAGGCCTCCCGCATCCGTGCGGCCTTGTCGCTCAAGGGCAAGCCTCCTCCGATGATTTTGGATAGTAATCCTGCTCGTCCGAGACAATGCGGCTAAGGTTTCTCCCGCCCAGTAGGGCCAACTCCTGACGCGCATCACCCGTCAGGTGCTGCGCGAACGTAATGGCCAGGATCCTGCCTGGGTTCTTTGCATCCGGGGAATAAAATCCGTGTGGGACAAAACCTGGGATAAGCCAGGAGTCTCCCTTCTCAAAGACCTCCTCCCAAACCTTCCCCTCCCACTCCCAAAGGTAGGCTACAGGGCCCCCATCCAGGACCTGGGTGTACTGATGGAAGAAATGGCCCCGATTGAGCACCACCTCTTCTCTTCGATGAAGATGAAGGAGCAATTCCACCGGCTTGATGTTGGGTAAAACCGGTGTCATCACCCTTTCCCAGTAGGTGTACTGCAGCCGACCTGCCCTTTCCTGGTCAAACCGCCGGGCGGAGCGGCCGCGGAGGAATTTCATCCCCCGATCCAAGTCATTCTCCAGAGGCAGCAGGTCCCGGACGCTCACGGAAAATTGCCTGGCCAGCAGCTCCAATTCCCCCCAGGTCGGTTGACCCTCTCCCCGTTCCAAGAAACTCAGGCGTTCACTGGAGATCCCCGTATCGCGGGAGACGGTTTCTAAGGAATGTTTGACCTCGTTGCGCCAGGCATGGATGAGGCTACCGTAGTTTTTAAACGCGGCGGTTGGAACGGACGTTTGAAGTTGCGACATGCAGAGGACTCCCTTTTTGTTGGAACACCGTGACAGCCTTCTTGAAGTCTTCGATGGTGTCGATCTCTTTCCAGCCGGACCCGATGATCTCGCAATGGATGGGGACTCCCAGATCCGCCATTTCCTGGAAGAGATCGGTGAGATACGCCTTTTGAAACTGGTCGGCCCTCTGGAAGGGCCCGCCGTCGTAAAGAGCCTTGGCCCGATGGTAATGTCGCCGCAGGATCTCGCAACCCCTACGGGTCAGCTTGCACATCCCAATGAATTCCCCGTGCACCTCTTCCTTCTCGGCGGCAATCTTTCCGATCTTGATCACCTCGTTGTTGCTGTTAAAGATGACGTTCTCCGCCTCTTCAATCGGGTGGTCCTTCCGGCCAAGATAATAGTCCTTCCAGTCGATATCCACCCCGATCGCGATGTCCTTCTCGCATCGAAGAAGCCTCTTGACCACCGCCTCTTCATACCAGATGTCCGTATAGGAGATGATAACCTCCCCATCCAGCTCTTCCTCTGCGCAGAAGAGGGAGGCCAGCATGTTGGTGGTCTGGGGGGTTGGGTTCTCATAGTATCTTACCCCGGGGTTGTTGATCTTCTCCGCCTTATATCCCCGAACTACGGAGATCTCGCCGATTCTGCAGGAGCGAAGGGTTTCGAGCTGGGTCTGTAAGAGGGTCTTCCCGTTGAGAACGATGGCCATGCACTTCGGAAAATCCTCTGTCAGGGGCCTTAAGCGTGAACCTAGCCCAGCTGCCAGCAGAACAGCCTTCACCTCAACGGAGCCAATCCTCTTGGTCAAGTCTCGAATGCGCTGGGCTGAGGCCTGGTGCTGTTGGAGGGCCCTGAGAAGATTCACCGATTCGGGATGGGCCTTCACGATGCCGGGCACATCCGGCGGGATTCGGTCAGGTTCTAGGCCGGCAAGATCAAACAGGTCCTCCTCCGCCGCGCCCAAGGCAGCGGCCAGCTTCTGAATGACTCCCTTCGAGGGTGGTTTGCGGTGCAGGCTTTCAATATCGCTCAAATAGGAGCTTGTAACGCCCACCCGTTGGGCTAGCCCTCTTAAGGAAAGGCCCGTCTTCTGGCGGAGGGTTTTGATCTCCACCCCAAAGGGCTTCCTAGAGGAGTTTCGAGTCTTTGATCCGTTGGTGTTTCGGGGGGTATCCCTGCGCAATGTTCACCTATCAGCTATCAGTTTACTAGGAGGCAGCTTATCAAACTGTGAGACACAGTTCAAGGAGGAACTGGCCCCCGACCCTTCCCGCCGCTCCCGGGTGGTAAACCGATTGAGTGCGTTCCTCAAGGATTCGGTCCCGATAGGCGCTTTGATTCTCCAGCAGGTCGCGGACCTCGCTGCCCATTTGACCGCTTCTCTCCACAAGGACGGTTTTCCCGATCCGGTCCCGAAGGCGAACCTCCAGGGGGATGATCCCAAGCTCCTCATAGCGAGGGTTGTGGACCTTACGCGGCACCTCCATAAACAGGACTGGCCTTTCGGTCCCGAAGGCGTATTCCAAGGCGATGCCTGACCAGTCGGTGATCAGGACATCGGATTCGAGAAGGGTTTGATCCGTCAGCGGTCCGAAATCCCACTTGACCTTGGAATCCTCAGGCCATTTCTGCCTGAGTTGGGCCAACCTCTTGGGATAACGCTTGACCCACTCCGGGTGGGGCCGAATGACCACGGTAAAATCATCCTTCACCAGGGCGCGGACCACTTCGGAGACACAGGATTCCAGGATGTTGTCCGCCCCCCAGGAGGGGGCGATGAGAACCCTCCTACCAGCTGGGGCCAAGGAGTCCGATCGCATCTGAAGAAGGCGGTCTAGGGAGGGATAGCCGACCTCCAGGAGCTGCTTGGCAGGGGTCTGATAGAGCTGCTCGGAACGGCGCAGTTCCGACAGGTGGTGAGGGCCGACGCAGAAGATGACGTCGTAGTGATCGAACGCTCCGAAGCGATAAATCATGTGTGTGCTGACCATGGCGTGGAAAATGTAGACGTGCCGGGTACCCCAGACCGATCGGCGGATACTGTAGCGATTCAAATCCGGCAGGGTCATCACGAGAACCTTCGCATCCAAAAAGAGGATGACGAAGGGGAGCAGGTGTTTGAAGTAGAAACTCCTCAGGCGATCGGGTGCCTGCGAAAGGATGGGGTCGTCCGGCTCCGAGGTGATGTAGCAAATCGTCAAAGAGGGCTGCCTCAAGAGCTCGCGGATGAATCCCTCGAAATAGGGGAGGTAGCCCCTGCCCTCCGTATAAAAGACGATCTGTCTTTCTTCTTTGCGCAGGCCAACGAAGCGTTTCAGATCAACGCATTCGCGAAGAAAGGAGCGCATCCTCCCGCACTCTCTACTTCTTTCGAGTCCAAAAGGATTTAATCGAGTACAAGATCGATCGGATTCCGATGAAGATCGACCCAATCCCGACAACGATCAGCTGAATGAGAAGACCGCCCGTTCCTGGGTTCATGTAGGCCAGTGGCATCTGGATCATGGTTTTTCCTCCTAGGGTTGAATCCAAAAGGCATAATCTGGAATCCAAAACAACGATTTCTTGCCGGAGTTATTGGCGGCGTCCCCGATGCCGATGAACTGGCAACCGGCTTGCTCCGCAGCCTGGGCATCCTCCTCCTGATCGCCGAAGAAGATCAGCTCCTCCTTTGAAAGCAGGAATTCGGAGCGAAGGCCCTGCAGCCATTGGGCCTTATGGACGGGGGCCCCTTGGATGAAGCGGAAATAAGCGGCCCATCCCCGCTGGGTTAAGATCTGCGTGAGGACCTCCTGGGGAGTGGAGGAAAGCAGCCCGATGCAATGAGTCCGAGAAACGGAACGAAGGAATTCTTCGGCATAGGGGATCCCGGATGCGGCAACAATCTTCTGCGTCGTAGCAGCCTCGAAACGATTGTGAAGCTCCTGCTCGACCTGCGGGGTCAGGGGGCGTTCGAGGATTCGATCATAGACGTACCGAAACTTCTCCCGTCGAGGTGTGTGATGGTTCGCCCAGCAGTAAGCGAGGATTTCCTGTTTGCGCTCCGGGAAGTTGGCGAAACACACCTCGAAGGCCGCTCGCTTGATGGAGTTGGAATCCACCAGGGTTCCGTCAAAGTCGAAGATCAGTGCGCGGGCAGCTTGAACCAGTTCCCGTACCGTTGTTTGCTCAGCGGGACCAGATTTCATTCGACTTCCTACCCGTGGGATCTGCCCAGACTCGCCGGAGCCCCGCCTGCTCTAACAACAACGCGCATCGCCGCCGGAGCTCGGGTTGGGATAATTCAAGGATCAAGGAGCGGAGGGTGGCCGACCGCAAGGTTTCCGAAGCCCCTTCCAGAATGGCCGGCTCGGTTCCATCCACATCGATCTTCAAACAATTCGGAAGGCGCTGCGTCTCGTGGCAGAACCGGTCCAGCGTGGTGACGGCAATCCCTTCCCGGCCGATGACCGCAGCCTTATGAGCCGTCTGGAGGAGGGAGGTGGGAGATTCCGTATGCAGAGCCGCTCCCGGAGTCCAATCTTGGATGTGCAGTCGGCTCAAGCCCACCCGGTTCCCGAGGGCCACGGAATAAACCTCTACCCGATCCTGGAGGGCGTTGTGCAACAGGTTCTGTCGGAGGAGAAAGAGATTGGAATATTCCGGTTCAAAGGCAATCACCTGAGCCCTCGGGTGACGCAGGGCCGCATAGATGGAATAGGAGCCGATGTTGGCGCCGATGTCGAAAAAGAGGTCTTCCGCCTGCACCCAACGGTCGATCCAGTCGAGAGTCTCCGGCTCCTTTACATTGTAGGTACGCCAACGGTAGTACGTCACGGGATTGTCCGATTGAAGGGTGAAGGTCAGGCCGCGGGCGAAAACCTTCCGCCGGGGAGCGAAGGCCGACAGGGCGGCCCAGCGTAGGCGCGACAAACGGTTCCTAACCACGACGGGGCCCCCGGGTAAATCCCCGCATGCGCTGGGCCCACTTCCAGAGGGTGAACACGTCCGAACCCAGCACGATAAACGTATAGCCAGCCCGGAAGGCGGCTCGAACCTGGGTGGCCGTTGGGTCAACCAATTGCGTCCCGCATGCCTTTCCCCGAGCGCGACAGACTCGGCTGACCGCGCGACAGGCACTCTGCACCAAGGGATGGGAAAGTTGTCCGGGGATGCCGAGGCTCCCCGAGAGGTCGTAGGGGCCGACCATGGCCCCGTCGACCGCCGGGTGGGAAACCAGCGCCTCCACTGCCTCAACGCCCTCTTGGGATTCAATCTGTATAAGGAAGATAGACCGGCGGTTCCAACCCGACACGTATCGGTCGAAATCAAACCCATAGCCCTGCGCTCGAGCCACCCCATAGGAGCGCTTTCCAACCGGTGGATAAAGGAGGCTGTTCGCGATCTCTTCTACCTGAGCGATGTGGGTGACATTCGGAACGATGATCCCGTCGGCACCCGAGTCCAGGAGCCGGCGGATGGGGGAACCGTCATGGGAAGGCAGGCGGGGAAGGCACGGGACGCCGTGGGACTGAGAAGCGGCGATGATCCTCTGTGCCTGCTCCTGGTTGATCGTGCTGTGTTCCAGGTCGATCCCGATGAAGTCAACCTCCATGCCGGTCAATATCTCCGTGATGGAGGGATGGGCCAAGGAGGTCCATCCGGCAAAGAGCGGCTTTCGTTGCCGAAGCTTCCTTTTTAGTTGTGCGGCTGCAGTGTCGATGGAAGCAGTGGTTGGGTCCATGGATCCTCTTTGGTCTCCTCTGCAGGGAGGCCCTTCAGGAAGGCCTCCAGGCGATCCGTTGCCTTCTCCCAGGTGTACCGGCGAGCCGTCGCAACCCCGTTGTCGCGCAGCGTGTCTCGCAACCTGACATCGGAGATCAGCCGCCGCACGTTGTGGACCATCCCATCGATGTCGACCGGGGAGCAGACCATGCAGTTCTGCTCGTGAAGCGCATATTCATCCACCCCAGAAACCAGCGTGGTCGCCACGGCGCAACCGGACGCCATGGCCTCCAAGGGGATTGCGGGAAATCCCTCGTACTGGCTCGGAAAGACCAGGATGTCGGTTTGCCGGTACATCCGTGGATAATCCTCCCCCGTCAGGTACCCGTAGTGGAAATCAAAGAGAGCTCGGTGTTCCGGTTTGACCCCGTTTCCCACCGTGCAATAGAGAACCTTCCCGTTCAAGGGAAGTTCTCGAAGCCGGCGGATCACCGCGCAGCCGAAATCCTGCCCCTTCTGCGGATGGTCCTGAACGAATAGGGTGACCCGCAGCGGCTGAGGGTTACCCCGGCGTCCACTGTCAGTGAACTCCTCGGTGTTCACCCCATTCGGGATTACGACCCCTACCGGTATTCCCAGGCCGTTTGCGGACTCCTTCGCCCGCCGGCTGACGGCGAACAGCGGAACAGGAAACCTTCGATAGAAGGAGACGCAAAACTCCCGCCAGCTTGCGATCTCCTGCGCAGGCTCCGCCGTGCCTGCCTGGTAGTCTAATCGGATGCTGCTGACAACCTTCCCCTTTCGGGGTGTAAGAAGTGCGAGATGGCCCAGGAGATAGCATTGGAGGGCCACCACCACATCGGCATCGGGCATGTTCCCTTCCGTCGGAACCGCCAGGTAACGGTGGATCCGGACGCGGGGATCCAGCTTGTGCCCGGTCTTGGCGAACCAGGGCCGGCAGATCAGGAGCGCCCTCATGTACGGGATGACCAGCCAGTGCAGGAATCGATTCGTGCGCCGCAGGGCATCCACCCTCTGCTGGGAATCCCTCCGGAGTTTCCAGCAGACAAAGTCGAAGAAGTCAAACCGGGGGACCGAAACGATGATCGTATGTCCTCTCCGAACGAGCCGATTGGCGTATTCCACGGTGACTCGGGTCTGGCTGCTGGAGTTGTTGGCTGCCAGGATGAAGTGGATCCTCATCGCCAACGGAGCATCCCTAGCAGGCGGTGAAGGATCCGCTCACCGATGGGGTGGTGCGCCGACCTCTCTTCCCGGTCGATCACTTGAACGCGCTGACGATGGTCCGACTCCAGAAAGACCCCTACGGCGGTCTCGGCGGTACCGGTTTCCGGCAGGTAGCATTCCTTCGGCAGGAAGCGGTTCCCTACCCCCCCTAACACCATGTGGTTTCGGTAGAGGATCACCTCACAGTCGGGGATCCGCCGCCGGATTTGGTCGATCAATTCCTCGATGTTAAAGACGATGTACGGCATCCAGCCCCGGTAGTGGTACTGGCAGGAGCTCTCGGGATCTAGAACGGTAGGCCCCCTATCCCGGGTGCGGGTCCGAAGGACTAGAAGGCGCAGGCTGACCCCTAGCAACTGAGCCAGGAAACTGAAGGGATCCGTCTGATGATGAAGAACGTCCTTCGTGTAGACGATCTCCCATCGTGTGGGGAGGCGCTGGCGGCCCAAGTTCTCTTCAAGGCTCATCGCCGGATCCGATGCGAAGAAGTGCCCCGCCGGATATTTTTGGCGAGCCCGCTCCAGCGCGGCAAGGGAGATGTCGATCCCCGTGTAGCTCGGCCGGGGATGTTTCAATCGCATGTAACGGTAGAACTCGCCGGTGGCACAGCCAACCTCCAGGAGATGGGTCGGCCGGCTCCTGACCAGATAGTCATTGAGTAAACGAACGTCGTTGAAGGACTCGTAGTTTCGGACGAGCATGCGATTGAGCAACGAGGAGCGGCCGTCAAAGTGACTCGCGTGCTCGTCATTCTGCCAGTCGGAATACCACCTTTCTTTCCCGGCCGCAGCCGGATCGGTACCAACCGTGAGGGATCTCAACAGGGGTCTCCTAGGTCTTCATCCGAAGCCTCGGCCCCGACAGCCGCGCGCCGTCACGGAGGAACATCTGGACCGTCTCCTTGCTGTAGGGATGCACCAGCATTCCCTCTAATAACTCAGGCAGCGCCGTGACGATATCGGCGCCTGCTTCAAACCATTGGATGATGTTGAGCACCTCGCGGGTCGACCCTACGATGATCTTCGCCGAGCTTCCGAAGCTGTCCAGAAGCTGACGGAGGCGACGGATCTCACCGACCGAATCATAGCCCATGTTGTTCACCCGGCCACCGAACAGGGAAACGTACGTGGCTCCGGCCATGGCCGCCAGGAGGCACTGCTGCGCGCTCATCATGGCGGTGACGTTGACGCGGATGTCGTGGCTGGCCTCCAGCTCGTGAACGATCCGCAGATTCTCCGTGCCGCCTTCCGGGCCATGAATCGGAATCTTGACGTTCACGTTCTTTCCCCAACCTGCAAACATCTGCGCCTGCTCGATCATCTCTCGTGGGTCATTGGAAATGACCTCCAAAGAGACTGGCAGCGGATCGATCAGTTGCAGGATCTCCCTGCAGTGCTTCTCGATGCCCGACCAGCCTCCACCCACCCCGTCTTTGACCAGGATCGTCGGATTGGTCGTGACCCCCCGAACGATTCCCAGGGTGTGGTACTTCTGAATCTCATCGAGCTTCCCGGTGTCCAGGAAGATGCCCGTCAGATTTCCAATGTTCATCGCTGCGCTCCTTGTGCCTCTGTTGTCATCTCCCACTTGTTGGCCCGCAGCATGAGCCGCGGATCGCATACCAGGGCATGCCAGACCACTGCCTGAAAGGCTTCTGTGTGGGGCGTCACATGATCGGCATTGGCCGTCGGGATCACCAACACCAGATCCCCCGCCCTCTTGGTGTAACCTCCGTCTCGACCTACGATCCCCAGCACGTCCGCTCCCCTGCGCTTAGCCTCGTCCACCGCCGCGATGAGATTGACGCTGATATTCTTCTCGCGATCCCCGCCCCCCACGGACATGACCAGCACGACGTCCCGCCGGGAAAGCCGGCTGACCTTGAGCCACTCAGCGAAGACCGTCTCCCAACCCTCATCGTTGATCCGGGCCGTTAACTCCGCGACGTTGTCCACAGGCGTATAGGCTTCCAAACCGTTGAGTTTCCGGAAATCGTTCACCGCATGACTGCAATTGCCCGCACTGCCTCCGACACCCAGCAGGAAGAGTCGCCCCCCCTCCTCCCGAAGGCGGGCCAAGCGCTCGACCATCCGATCGAGTGTTTCCAGATCGATGGAGGCCGCGATCTGCGCCGCCTCCCGAAAATAGGCACCCAGCAACTCTTTGTAGGATCCTTTCATTCCAGCTTCCTCGCCACCATCCGGGCAAAGGAACTCAAACCCCACTGCTGCAGGAACGACTGAAAGGCAGCCCGTGCCTCCGGATCGGAGGCCATCAGCTGCCTCTCGAAGGGAGAGAGCCCCAGCCCAGGCTCCAAGCGGCAGTGTTCCTCTACAATTTGCACGTCCAGCACACCGGGAGTACTGACTTCAACCAATGCAAGACCAAAACGTTCTAAGAATAACTTCATCCCCTGCAGGGTGAAGCAGTTGGCCCGGTCCGGCGGGTATAGATACCGATTGCGCAAACCCAGTAACGCCAGGTCGAAACCAGAGCAGACCAACCCTGTCACAAAAAGGAGCCCCTCTTTGCACAGCCATCGGGTCACCTCCGCAAGGAGACGTTCCGGGTCATCCACGCGGTCCAGCGATTCCAACATCACCGCCGCCTGCACGCTCCCAGCTGCATGAGGGTCTCCCCTGCCATGCGCCAATTCCATCTCCTCCACGGTCAGCACCTCCGAGAAGGAGGAACTCTCTCTCAGGAAGGGAGACAATTCGCTTGGCGGGGTGACCACTTCCAGGAGGCGCGGCCGATTGAGATCCTGCAGCCGGAGCGTCTCTTGAATCCATTCTAGCTTGGGTCGATAGACATTTTCAACCCGCGAATGCACCAAACCTTGATGGAACGCCTCGGGCGATCGGCGGTACTGTCCCAGCCCCCGCAGGAGCCCCTCCCATTCCTTCGATTCCGGGAGCACGGTAAGGAAAAGGGATCCCGTTTGACAGCAGCGAGAATATTCCAGCCCATCCACCTGGCCTGCGATCTCCATCTCTGCCCCGGTGATGGGGGAGCGTTCCCGCCGGTGCGTCTTTCCCTGGCAGAGGCGGCGGGTCGCCTCCAGACACCGCTTCCGGTAGGGGGCGAGCCTCTCCAGCGGCTTGACGGAAGACAGGGGGAATGTGGTCTGTGTCTGTATCGATCTCATCCGTTTGACTCCCGAGTGACAGGCTGTCTCTCCATGGCGTATACGTCGCGGATGAGTTCCATCACCCGGCCTGCCTCTTCCAAGGTTCCGTGCGTTCCGGGTCTGCCTTCCTGCGCCGCCTGCAGGAACTCCTGTACCTCCTTGTCCCACGAGTCATCACGGTCGAAGTGGATGATCTCCTCCCGCGGATTGCCCAACGCCATCGCCTCATCCTCAAACTGTCTTCGCCCAACCACCAGCTGTTCCCTGCCGTAACTCCCGCTCTGCGAGAGCAGCCCGGTGGCGATCAGATAACCGTCACGGCAGCCGATCTCCATTCGGAAGGTGTGCTTCCACAGCGTAGCCGATGAGTGAAGGAAGGCGGGCACCCCCCCCTCTTTGGATCTCAGGAGCACGAAGGCATTATCCTCCACCCCGCAGTTCCAGAAGGAATCGGTCAACAGCGCATCCACCACCTCCAAGGGACCCAGGAAGAGGCAAAGCAGATCCAGCATGTGGATTCCCTGGTCCAAGAGAATTCCTCCGCCGGAGATTTCCACCTTGTTACGCCAGCTTTGCCGATATTGCAGTCCTCCCGATTTCCCGTAGGTTCCCTTGACGTAGAGGATCTCTCCTAAGCCACCCCTGCCGAGCATTGCCTTTGCTGCTTGTATGGAGGGATGCAAGCGGTGGTTGAAACCGAATACCATCAGATGCCTGGGTCGCGCCTGAGCTGCCTCCCGAATCTGGAGGAACTCCTCCCAGTTGCGGCCGGGGGGCTTCTCGCAAAAGACATTCCCGCACCTCTCTAGGCCAAGAACCGCCAATTGGGCCGTCACATGGTTCGGGGTGCAGACAAAAACGGCGTTTACCTCGGACCACGGAATCCTGCCCTCATCGGGCAACCGCTCTCCCTCAACACCTGCTCCGTCAGGGAGAGCAGGATCGACGATCCAGATCTTCCGGACCTGCGGTTGCTGCCGGAGAACCCGGGCTCGGATCTTTCCCATGTACCCATAGCCGAAAATCAGGCAGTTCATGCGACGGCCTCCACCTGAGAGGGGCGGATCCAGCGGATCAGCCCCTCGATCGAAAGGTCATCGACAGGGACCGCGTACTCTCTCACGTAACGGGTTGCCTCCTGCCACTGCCGCTCCCCCTCGGCTCCGATCTCTGAAAACCTTTGCAGGGCAGCCACGAACTCCTCCGCACCGTCAACCCTCTCCCTCCAATCCTGCAGCTCGAAGAGCGGGTCGATCTCGCCCCACTCGCGATTCTCCAGGTAGATCGGTTTTAATCCTGACAAAATCGCGTAAAGGACAGCGGAAGAACCCCGGTACAGGACTACAGAGGAGCAGGCCATATCCTCGGCGATCGAGCGGTTCTTCGAGAGCTCCACATTGGGAAGTCGCAGGGGGTCGCGGGCCAGGAGGCCCCGCACCTTATCAAAGGGCAGGACCGGATGACAGCGAAGGATGAATCGGTGATTCGGCAACCGCTCAGCCGCTGCGGCGGCGGCTTCGAACAAAAGGACCGCCTCCTCCGCATGCCCTTCCGGCAGAACCAATACCTGACGACTTTGGGGTCGCGGGGCCGATGAAACTGTCGCGGGATGATAGCGGAAGCTGCCGAAAACCTGCAGATCGCTTCCAAGATGACTCGGTTCCATGAGCCGGCGGGTATGCGGTCCCAAGCAGAGGACCCCATGCGGGTGTAGGGAGATCCCTCCCTCCGTCCCTTGTCGTGTCAGGGCAAGGTTGTGCGGCTGCAGAACCGTATGCTGGTAACCCAGAATCGCGCAACGGGCATCTGAGGACTCGATCCCACGCCAAAGGCACTGCTCCCAGCCGTGCCCCTCGTACAAACTGAGGAATGCACGTGGTCGGAACCGGCGGACGGCCTCCCGCCCGATCCAATAGTAGATGCCAACCGGAAGGATCCGGTGAGAGAGACACTCACGGGAAGCCTCTCGTGCGACAGCGCGGATCTCCTCATCCCGACTCTTCCGGGCCAGGCGCCTTAAACGCAGGGCCGAGCGAAGTTGATTCCACCACATCGCCAGAGGGGCATTCAAAGGAGCAAGAATCAACTCAGGCAGATAGGCGCAATCGCCGGGTTGAGGGAGAGCCCGGAATCTCCAATTTCGTCCACGGGAATCTCCCCAGATCAGCAGGGTGCGCACGCCTCGCTCTCCAAGCCTTCTCAGCAGATCTCCAAAGTAAAAGTCGTTGAACTGGTGGGACGGTGGCGGATCGAAACACCATGTTTTTCCAATGAGTTCGTATGTGATTCCTTCCCATGCACGGGTCTGCCTATACCAACGAAGACGCAGCCATCCCAGCCTAGCGGTGAAGAGAAGGGCGTAGAGCCCCGTCGCGATGGCACCGCCAGCCAGACCCAGGATGGTCAGAGGGCTGTGCTCCTGCCTACCGACAGTCTGTAACAACCGCTTCTGGGTGGGGTGGGTGGGGTGCTTGAAGTTCATCCAAGGAATGGCCCAGACCGATGGGGAGGGACAATGGTCCCGTACGGCCGCAGCGGCCTTCGCCAACTGCTCCAGATGAGAGAGAAAATCTCCCTGGCCCCTCATTTTCCGCTGCTCCAAAAATTGCCCCGCAGGTGGGTGACCCATTGCTGAGGTAGGATGGCCCCGACCAGGCTACGGGCGCAGGTCTCGGGAGCAATACCCAACGCCTGAAGCCGGTCAGCCCATGCCTTTCGGATATGGCCGGCCCGGTCAGAACAACCCGCGCGGAAAAGATGGGAATAGGCTAGGCTGCGGCGCAGGATCGTTCTCTCCATCGGGGGATATCCCCTGGAGGCTAGGTGGCGCTGAAAGATCTGGATGTACTCATTCGCCGCACCCAACGAAAAGGAATCCTGTTGTTCGTGACGCCGGATTCCCAAGAGGGGTTCCTGAAGGTTTGTCGCCCGGTAGCGGGGAAAAAGCCGAATGAACAATTCCCGATCCGCTGCGTACCGGTATCGCTCATCGTATCCGCCCACAGCCAGAAGGGCCTCCCGACTTACCAGGATAGAACCATGAATCATCCCAGACCCGTGAAGCGCCGCCTGCCAGATCTCCTCGTGCCGTGCAGGTCGAAACCGGACCGCCTCTCGGCGCTGCGGATCCTCTCGGAATTCCCAGGCTGCTGTCCCGACGCAGCGAACGTCCGGTTGCCGCTTCAAACACTCGATCTGCACTTCCAGCCGGCGCGAGTCCGAGAAATCATCGGCATCCATCCGCGCGATCCAAGGGCTGGCGCTCTGCCTGAGGCCGGTGTTGAGGGCGGCCGTCTGGCCCACGTTCTTATCCAAGCTCACCAGTTCGATTCGCTCGTCTCGATAGGAGCGGATCACGTCGAGGGTTCCGTCCGTGGAGGCGTCATCGATGATCCGGAACAGAAAATCGCCGTACGTTTGACTCAGGATGCTCTCGATGGCGGTTCGGATGAACCGATCGCCGTTGTGAACAGCCATCAGAACTGTCACCCAGGGAACTCGGCCGCTCATACCGAATGCTCCGCACACGCCCGCAGGCGCTCTTGCAACGGCCTTTCCCGGTCATCCAGAAAGCGGCGAAGTCCCTCGGCGCATCCGGGCACGCCCCCTCCGGTCAGGGCGCAGAATCGCCTACTGCTCAGAGACATATCCTGCGGACGATCGGCCGGAAGATGTGCCTCCCTCAGCAATCCCCTGCGAACTTGGCCGGTAGGAAATCCAGCCAGCCGGGCCAGCGTCAGTCCGAAATCGCACTTGGAAACACGTTCCGCCCCGCAGAGATGGTAGATCCCCCGCCCTCCGGCCTGAATGAGAAGCGCCAGCCGCTCAACAAAATCGGCCACGTACAGGGGGCTGAAATAAAAATCCTCAAACAGCGTCACCGGCTGCTGCTCCTTGAGGGCCTGATAGAGCCACTCTCCGGCGGTCTTCTTTCGTCCGGAGGACCATCCGTAAAAGTTGGTGCGGACGATCAGGTGGTTCCGCACTGTCGCCTGAACTTCCCGCTCTCCCCGGAGTTTTGAACTGCCGTAAACGGTTTTCGGACTGGGGGTCTCCGTTTCCTCCACGAGGGGACGATCCCCGCGGAAGAGGCCGTCCGTGGAGAGGTACACAAAGAGGCCATCGGGGGGAAGCGCTTGCGCGAGCCTCCTTGTGATCTCCCCATTGCAGAAATAAGCCTTCTCCGGATTTTGCTCGCAGCCGTCCACACTGGCCATCGCGGCGCAATGGAAGAGCAGATCCGGCCGCACCTCTCGAACCAGCTTCTCACCGAAACCGGAATGGCCCAGATCACCCAACAGAAAAGGAAGGGCTTGCGGACCCCACCACGGATGGCGATCCGTGCCGATGACCTCATGTTGTCGAGCGAAGAAGGTTGCCAGATGGGCTCCGAGAAGCCCTGCCGCGCCGGTGACCAGAACCCTCATCGAGCGGCCTCCGCCAGTTGGCTGTATCGGCCTCCTGCCTCCAGCAGTTCGCGGGGAGATCCCGCCTCCACCACCCGTCCCCCCTCCAAAACGATCACCCGATCCGCGTCCTGCACCGTGGAAAGGCGGTGGGCAATCAGGATAACGGTTCTCCCCTTGGAGACCCTGCGGATCGCATCCCGCACCTGACGCTCAACCTCCGAGTCGAGATGGCTCGTCGCCTCATCCAGAAGCAGCAGATCGGGATTGTGAAGGACCGCGCGCGCGATTGCGAGGCGTTGCTGCTGTCCGCCGGAGAGCTTCATTCCCCGTTCTCCAATCACCGTGTTGTATCCCTCGGGCAACTCTTGAATGAACTCATGCGCGTTCGCCAGCCGGGCTGCGGCCTCAACCGCCTCCTGTGGAAAGCCCTCCCTACCGAAAAGGATGTTCTCGCGCACCGAGGCATGAAAGAGGAATTGGTCCTGGCTGACAAAACCGATGCGCTTTCTCCAGGCGTTCAATTCCAGATCACGCAACGGGATGTCGTCCACCCAGATCTTTCCTTCGACCGGATCCACCAGGCCGAGCAGCATCAGCGCCAACGTTGTCTTTCCCCCACCGGAGGGCCCCACGAGCGCGGTCACCCGACCGGCCTCGAACTCCAGATCAAGCCCTTTGAAAAGTTCCGGTCGGCCGGGATAAGAAAAGTCCACCCCCTTCAGGCGAATCCCCTTTTGTACGGTGGTCAGGACACGAGAACCCGTGACAGGGCTGCGTGTGGGGGCCTCCAGCGCCTTCTCCACTTGTTCCGCATCGGGCAGGAGAGAGGACAGTTCCATCCGCAGTTGCCCCAGGCTGGTCAGGGAGGGGAGCAGGCGAAGCAGCCCCATGACAAAAACCCCCATCCGCGGAAGCTGTTCCAGGAGGGTTCCCGATGCGCGTGACTGCGCCACCCCGATGAGAACCACCAACACCCCGATGAAGGAAAGCTCCAAGAGGACCCTCGGCACACTCAGCCAGATTCCATCTCGGATGTACAGGCGCCGGTAGAGCTCGTTGGGTAGAGCAAATCGCCGGCGCCAACTTGCCTCTGTCCCAAAGGCCAGGATTTGCCGGATCCCCCCCAAGAATTCGCTGGTGATCGAAAGCTGATCGGCCGCCGCCTTCATCCTGCCCTGTCCTGTATGATACGAAATGCGTGTCGAGACCCAGTGGGTCAGGCGATGGTAAATCAATCCAATCCCCAGAAGGGAGATTGTTTCCAAGGGGAGAACCATCAGCAGCAGGATGAGGAGCACACTCGCCTTGAGGAATTCCGAGGCAAGCTGGGGAAGCTTCTGGGCCAGCACTCCAACCCGGGTGGCAGCCGTTGAGAGCAGATAAATCAGCTGGCCCTGCTTTTGGTCCAGGAAGAAGGGGTACGGGGAATCTGCAAAACGATCCATCAGTCGCTGCTTCAGATCACGCTGAAGGGTCCCGGAGGCATACGCGACGCTTCCATCCCTTAGGAGCGTGGCCAGGCAACGAAGAAGGTTGATCCCAAACAAGAGCACCAGCGCGGAAAGCAGGGGACCTCCCCACAATCCGGTCGGTACCCATCTGAAGAGAGCCGATAGCGGTCCGCCGAACGAGTTGCCCCCGCCCACGAGGGCATGCAAAAGTGGAAGGAAGGCCGCCACTCCCAGTCCTTCTAACAAGGAGGCGATCAGCATGGCCGCCAGGATTGCCGCGGCCAGCCAGCGGTAGGGGGTCAGGAGTCGCAGGAGCACCGCCGAATGGGTTCTCATAGCTACAGCCGAAGGAATGACATGAGGTAATAGGCCTCTTGAACGTAAAGGTTCGGTACCCGGAAGAAGGTGATCCGATGCCCGGAATCCAACATGTTGAAATCCTCAAAACCCAACAGCCATTCCAGCAGCGTATCCTGATCGAGCGTCATTCTCAGATACGGTTCCACCAGATGCGCTGACCTCGGCTGTTCCAGAACCTCATCCTTTTGAAGATCCAGTTCGAACAAGGAGGACTGCCCCTCCACATCCAGGACAATCCGATACGCGGGAAAAAGCTTGGATTGCTCCTGCCGTCTCCAAAGCTGGCTGCGGGCATTGCGCACCAACCGGTTCAGCGTAAGGTGCCTACGGTGCGTGGTCAACGATTTCACCGCCGGGGTAGCCGAGAGCTGCTGGAAATGCCTTTGGAGCTCCTCCCGGTTCCAGACCCGGTACTTTCCTTTGATGATCTCTCCCCGGTCTGCATCCAGCTCCATACCAGGCTGCATTAGGGAAATCAGGCCTTGGTACTGGCCCCTTTCCCTGTGGTACTCAACGATCTCTTCGAGATTCAACCGGCGGATCTGCTGCCAGTTCACCTGAATGGGGTGAAGGCCGCGAATGGCATAGCCCCCTGCCACCGGAACAGTGATCTTCGGCCGGAGCAGATCGATTGCTCGTGTGAAGACCGCCGCCTTTCTCTCGAGTACCTTGGCGATAATCATCTCCTTCTCCGCATCGGAAAAATTCCCGTACATGGCCGGGTAACTCCCCCCTCCCGCGCAGGGGAGAAAGGCCAGATCGATCTTGGGATAGCGCCCGGCGAACTGCTGGCAGAACGGTTCCTCCGGGGAGTTGTCGTTGCAGTTGATTGCCACGTAGCCATCAAGATCGAAAATGACCGAGCTATCGATCACCTCCGCCACCACGTGGTTGAACGTCGCAGCGAACGTTTCCACCCGCAGGCCCGGAGCGATCTCTGTCGGTTGCCCTTCGGGAACCAAGAGAAGTTTTTGAAAGCCGTGCAGGCGAAGCATCCGTTCCAGGAAGGCGGGTTGTCGAGCCAGCCCGATCACGGGGGTGCTCTTATCGAGGCTTGCCAATGTCTCCGGCTCACAGTGGTCGCTGTGGATGTGGGAGATGTAGATGTAGTCCGGCTTCGGAATATCCTTGATCCGAATATCGGTCGGCGGGAATTTCTCCCATCCTCCCGCTACAGCCGGAGCCTCCAGCCATGGATCACAGAGGATGTGGATCCCTCCGTGGAAGAGGGAGAAGCAGGCGTTTCCGTAATGCGCGACCCTCATGCCCTCCTCCCCTTCCGGCCGAACAGAAGACAATTTCTGCCCATCCCCATTTCCGCAAGAGAGACGTAGAGTCGGCGCCGGAGATCCTGGGGGATCAAGGTCTCGAACCGGATCCGTCCCTCATGACAGCGGCGGCCGATCTCCGGCCGGCCCACATAGTTAAATTCCTTGCCTAAGAGCAAGAAGAGCTCCATCGGGAAATCCCCCTGCGCGTGTAGCGGCTGGAGCCCGATCTTCCGGAAGAGCTTCCGGAGCGATGAAAAACTGAAATAGTTGATGTGATCCGGAGAGACGACCCACCAAGGCCTCCTTCGGGAGCCGTTCACGACCGAGAGCTGGAGTGGATTAAAATCGTTGGGAACCTGCACCATCAGGATCCCTTCGGGGGCCAGAAGATGGGTGGCCATCCTGAGAACCTCCACAGGCCTCGGCAGATGCTCCAGGACGTGGAACAGCGTGATGGCCTGATAGGAACCCCGCCGGCCGCGCCGATGCTCAAGGAATTGCTTCAGGGGTTGCTCGCTGACTTCGATTCCCTTACGGCGTGCGACGCGGACCGCCTCCGAGGAGATCTCCAGCCCGCAGGCCCTCCAGCCATACCCCCGCATGAATTCCAGGAAATCCCCCGTCCCGCAGCCGATGTCGAGAATCCTTCGAGGGGATCCGTTCGAGGGGATGGATTCCTCAAGAACGGAGCGCACATCGGCATAGAGTGTCCTTTGAAACCAGATCCGCTCTCTGCGGGCGGCTGGACCGCCCCGCAGAAGCCTCTGCAGATCTTGTCCCCGCGTCCCCGACCGGATGATCTCATAGTATTTGCTCTCATAAAATCCTCGGAGCCAGCGCTCATCCGGGACCGGCTTCAACCGGAGGAAACCGTAGCGGGGGTCCTTCGTCACGCGGACCGATCCCCAGCGTTGCTCCCTCATTGCCCCCCTCATGAGGCCATCTCGGGGTGAGGGGTTTGAATCGATTGGACCCATTCCTTGCCCCAAGCCTGCGCATACTGGTCGCCAGCGTACTCGATTGCCTCTTCCCGGGTCATCCCCCGCCGGAACGCCTCCTGCAGCCAGGCGATGTATTGCCCCATCCTCCGGGCGGATTGTCCATCGCGGAAGGAGACCAGGTTCCCAAGGATGGGCTCCCAATTCCCCACGGTGGAATCCTGCGGATTCGCGCGGAGCCGGTCAACAGCGCTCCAGATCTGTTCCCAGCCGTTGCATACCACGCTTCCCTCGGGAAGCGTTGAAAACGGTCCCGTACTCCAACCGCGGTTAAGAAGCAACGTCCGCGTGCCACTCAGGTAGCTTTCCAAACCGGCGGTCCCGCCGTTGAGGATATTCACAGCGACATCCGCCGCCGCTGCCGCTGCACAAGGGAGGTAGCGCAGATCCGGTGGTTTTCCGCCCAGCAGGATACATCGCCCCTCTTGAATCAGATCCTCCAGCCGCTTCCAGACCGGCCCCAAGCGGGTCGATAGAGTTTCCACCCGCTTCGGCTTGAGAAGGAGCCCCAGCGTCTTGTCCTCTTCCAGCCGCTGGCAGAGGAAATTGTAATCGGCCCGAGTGGCGTGCGTTCCCCCGAGGGTTTTTGGATTCACTCCTTCGTTCTCATCGAGGAAACAGAGAGCGAAGGTAACCCCCCTCTTGCGTAGGCCCTCCCGTAAGCCCTGCGCAAACCGATGGGCCGCCGGGAAGACATCGTCGAACAGATAGCCCGCAACGACAAATTGGCGGATTCGGGATCCCGATTGCTGTTCGGAAAGGACGTGGGAACGGGAGAAACCAAAATGGACGTCCAATACCGTCCTGCGGCTGATGCGGGCATCCCATTCGATGGAACGCTGGATGCTGACGGAGAGTCCCCCGGAATCCTCGAGGGCAGCGTGTAAGGCCTCGCTCTCCGGGAAGTGGTCCGAGGTCGAGACATGGATCTTTGTACCGGTGGCTGCAAAGAAACGACTCCATCGTATATATTCCCGGTAGAAATCGGCACCGTAGGACCGAAGAGGAGACTTCACCACTCTGAGATCGGAACGGCGAGAGCCAATCTGTGCAGCCTCCACATAGGGATGGCCGCCACCTGCCATGGCTCGGAGGACCTGTCCCCCATCCATCCAGCCCACTTCCGCGGATCGGAGGATCTCTGCCCGCTCCGCGTTGGGCTGGTCCGATGCATGCCGGAAATAGGCGAATACGGAGTGTGGAGGAAGGGGGCCATGTCCAAGCCAGAAAAGATCGGTGTTGTAGACCGTGCACCGCCGGATGCCGTGGCGATACATTTCAACCGCGATCCGTGGGAGAGCGGCATGGGAGGAGGTAGGGCCGCGTTCCCGGTAATGGGTGTAGAGGAAGCGGGCACACAGATATCGCAGGGCAGCCATCCGAGGAGCGATCCAGCGAAGGGGGGAGGGTCCTTGAGAAAGAAGCCGCACCCCGAAGGAGTCTGCATAGCCCTGCAGGAACCCGTTGAGCCAACTGCGTTCGCGAACGAGGAGGATCTCATAGGGCCTCATCTCTTTGGAGAGGGTGCGTGCCTGCCATTGCGCGATCAAGACGCTTCGAACCCCGGCAAACAGCTCCCACAAAAATCGTTTGGAAAGGTATGCCCGCAGGTAGTCACGATGACTGGGTCGCCGGGCTATGGCGTTGATGGTCGCTTCATAATCCGCTTGTTCCTCGATCTTCTGCAGGAGGGCCGGGCAGGCATGAAAGTACACCTCTTGAAGAGGGGACCGTTCGTTCGGGACCACGACGTCATCGAAGAAATCAAAGCTCATTTCCTCCGCGCGTGGAAGCAACCCCAGCTGATGAAAAAGAGCCGCTATCCACTTGCCTGCCCAGCTAGCGCGGTAGAGGACAAGGATCCGGCCTGGGCGGCACCCGAGCAATCGCAGCAAGGCGGGACCTGTGAGGTTTTCGAGAAAA